>JAUVQD010000248.1 GCA_030598355.1 Actinomycetes bacterium | reverse complement strand
TTCAGAAAATGTCACTCCTGAGCAGGCGCTTGATCACCCAAGGTGGCGCATGGGAAGAAGGGTTACGATTGATTCTGCAACATTGATGAATAAGGGTTTTGAAGTGATAGAAGCGCATCATCTCTTTAGTCTTCCGTATAAAAAGATAGAGGTGCTTGTTCATCCGCAATCAATAATTCATTCACTAGTTGAGTTTGTTGACGGTTCATTAAAGGCGCACTTAGGGCCAACCGATATGAGGTTGCCAATCTTGTATAGTTTTTCGTGGCCTAAAAGGTTGAAATCAACACTTAAGCCACTTGACCTTGCAAAAGTTCAGCGTCTCGATTTCTTTAACGTTCACTCGAGCGACTTTCCTTGTTTGGCGCTTGCATTGGCCGCCGCCGAAAAAGGGCTTTCGTATCCAACCGTGCTTAACGCTGCTGACGAAGTAGCGGTCGACGCTTTCTTGTCGGAAAAGATTGGCTTTGCTGAAATTGGAAATATTATTAATATCGTGTTGGAAGAACATAACCCTATCACGATCGCATCAATTGGGGATTTTGAAGTCGTTGACGCCTGGGCAAGAGATAGAGCCGAGAGCGTCGTTTTAAGAACCGAAAAACTATCGGGAGGTCAATAAGTGGTCACTGGAGCTTTTTTAGTCGCAATTTTGGGTCTTGGTCTTTTGATTTTTGTCCATGAATTGGGTCATTTTGTAGTGGGCAAGCTGATCGGTCTTAAGATTACTGAATTTTTTCTTGGTCTGCCCCTCGGTCGGTCACTTGTGAAGTTCAAGAGAGGTGAGACGACGTATGGTGTCAAGCCCGTCCTGTTTGGAGGCTATGTAAAGTTTCCAGAGTACTTGGAATTGTACAACACGGAGATCGACAAAGTTTCACCTTCAAGTCCCGCGCAAGAGGCCGGACTGGTCTCGAAAGATAAGATATTAGAAATTGAGGGAAAACCGGTTAAGAACTGGTTGCAGATTTTTGAAACTATCAAGAAGTTAGGCGGCAGAAGGGCTGAATTCAAGATCTTAAGAAACGACGCTGAAGAGGTCTTAAGTGTTGACGTTGGCTCAAGGGATGGAGCGGGCTGGTTAGGCGCCGGCCCGTCTTCAAGTGATGACATAACTATTGACGACCTACCTGATACACTGGCTGGCCAGGGATTTTTGAAGAAGGGATTAGTCATGGTGGCCGGTCCCATGATGAATATTCTGCTGGCCTTGGTTTTGATAATTGGCGTACTGCTTGTGGGTTTTGCTGAACCGACGACAACGATCGGCAAGGTGCTCGAAGGGGGGCCGGCGGAAAAAGTAGGCATTAAGTCGGGCGACGCGATCGTCGCGATTGGCGGAAAAGCAACACCTTCTTGGCAAAAAGTGATTACTGAAACACACGATAACGCTGGATCAGATACAAAAATAGTTGTTAAGCGCGCCAATAAACGAATAACTTTTTCTGCGAAATTAAGAAAAAAGAACAAAGATGGTATTTTGGGGGTTGCTACCAAGCTCAAAAGACGACCTCGCGGCCTGATCACCGCTACGAAAGAAGGATTTTTATTTATATACGAGGCTACAGGAATAATCTTGGACATAATCGGGAAATTAATTACCGCTCCAAAGAGTGTTCTTGGACAGCTACGAAGCCCGATCGGGGCTGTAACAGAAACAGTCCCAATAGTTCAGCGGGACATCATGGAATATATAATTACATTAGCTGGAATTAGCATAGCCATTGGAATCTTTAACCTGCTGCCAATGCCGCCGTTAGATGGCGGACGGATCTTGATTTCAGGCATCGAGTCATTGATAAGGCGACCCATGCCTAAGGAAGCCTTTATATTCATTAATGTTGTCGGAGTTAGTTTGCTGTTGATGTTGATGACTTACGTGATCGCCGCGGATATTTTCAGAATAGTCACGCCTGGAAGCGGTTAGCTTACAACTCCTTGCCTTTAGACAGCTTTAAAAGGTAACCTAAACTGCGATGAAGACCAGAAACAGAGTTCTAGGTGAGTCAAACGAAATCACGGTCGGGTCGGTAAAGCTGGGGGGCACCAATCCGGTTGCCATCCAATCCATGACAAATACCAAGACAAGCGAAGTTGATGTGACCGTTGAACAGATTCTAGAACTAGAAGCGGCTGGTTGTGAGATCATCAGAGTTTCCATTCCTGATCAAGAGTCTGCGTTGGCGCTGGCGGATATCAAATCAAAGATAAATATTCCTGTAGTCGCGGACATTCACTTTAGAGCCGAACTTGCTGTCCAGGCCATTAATTCAGGCGCTGACAAGGTGCGGATTAATCCGGGAAACATTGGCGATGAGGCTGGAGTTAGAAGCATCATCGAGGCGGCGAAAGAAACGAAAATTCCGGTACGTATAGGTGTTAATTCCGGTTCCATTAGTAAAGACATCCGGTCAAAAGACATCGCCATGTCGGAAAAGTTAGTTCTGAGCGCTCTTGAATATGTTGATTTACTGGAATCGATGAATTTCTTTGAAATCGCACTGTCTGTTAAATCGCCCAGCGTCCCCGAGACTATTGACGCTTACAGGGCGCTTGCAAAAGCGACAAGGCATCCTCTACATTTAGGTGTGACCGAAAGCGGAACATTATT
>JAUVQD010000253.1 GCA_030598355.1 Actinomycetes bacterium | reverse complement strand
TTACGGCCGTGTCGGGTACAGACCGCCGCGGCCGCCATCTGCGCATAAACCGGCGGTACAAACCGTACTCTTGCCAAACGATGATGAGGGCCTCGAACGCTGAAGTCGCGAGGGGTTGCTTTCATTAACAGTCGCGGAGATGCGGGCGATCAAAGACCATCTTCAAGAACCGGCGGTCAAGCGCAAGCGAACCAGTGCCGGGCTGCCTGATCAACCAACTGACATAGAGCTTGAAACGCTGGCGCAAACGTGGTCTGAGCATTGCAAGCACAAAATATTCAATAGCCATATAACCTATACCGAGCCGGGGTCAGAGCCGGTAGTGATCGATAGTCTGTTTGATACCTATATCCGCCGGGCGACAGAGAGCGTTAGTCAGGAAAATGATTGGCTCGTCTCTGTCTTTAGCGACAACGCCGGCATTGTTTCCTTTAATGAAGAATATAATCTGGTTTTTAAGGTTGAAACTCACAACCATCCCTCGGCGCTAGATCCGTATGGCGGGGCGCTTACCGGCATTGTTGGTGTCAATCGAGATCCGATGGGCACCGGCATCGGCGCTGAACTAATATTTAATACCGATGTTTTCTGTTTTGGCCCTCCCGATATGCCGGAAGAAGAGTTGCCGGCCGGCATTTTGCATCCTCGCCGGGTTTTTAGAGGTGTTCGCAAAGGCGTCGAAGACGGCGGCAACAAAATCGGCATCCCCACTGTTAACGGCGCTATTCTCTTTGATGATGCCTACACCTACAACCCTCTAGTTTTTTGCGGGACAGGCGGGATAATGCCGAAGGTCATTCAGGGACTACCATCACACGAAAAAACTATTGAACCTGGCGACCTTGTTGTCATGGTCGGCGGGCGCATCGGTAAAGACGGCATACACGGCGCTACGTTTTCATCAGTAAAGCTAGAAGAAACCACGCCCCCGGCGGTTGTGCAGATAGGCGCGCCCATTGTTCAGAAAAAGATGATGGACGCTTTAATCGAAGCTCGCGAGCTCGGTCTCTATCGCGCGATCACCGACACTGGCGCCGGCGGCCTATCGTCTTCGGTCGGGGAAATGGCCGAGTTTAGCGGCGGGGTCGAAGTTAACTTGGAAAAAGCGCCTCTTAAATATCCCGGCCTCGATCCTTGGGAGATGTGGGTGTCAGAATCCCAAGAGAGAATGACATTGGCGGTTCCGCCGGAGAAAATCGATAGGCTTTTAAACTTATTTGCCTCCCGCGACGTTGAGGCAAATTCAATCGGCACCTTCACAGATGATGGTTTTCTATCTGTCAATTTCAACGGCAAGTTGATCGCCCGGCTGGATCTTGAGTGGCTCCACAAGGGCTTCCCAAGACTCAAGCTTGAAGCTCGATGGCAGGCTCCAGACCCATCAGATCGCGCGGTTATTGTTCAGGAGCCGGCGGTTGTTTTAATGAAAATACTAGGTAACCTAACTATAGCGAGCAAGGAATCGGTAATTCGACAATATGATCATGAGGTACAGGGTACAAGCGTGGTCAAACCCCTAGTCGGCATCGCCAATGATGGCCCATCAGACGCCGCTGTGCTCAAACCGAAAAACGATGTCAAAGAAGGCGTCGTTGTTTCTTGTGGCATCAATCCTAAGTATGGTCTGCTGGATCCTTACAAGATGGCAGTCTCAGCGGTTGATGAGGCTATTAGAAACGCAGTGGCAGTTGGAGCCGACCCTCGGCGAGTAGCTATTCTTGATAATTTCTGTTGGGGTAACCCGATAAAGACTGCCGAAAACCCGGATGGTGATCTTAAGCTTGGCCAACTAGTGCGGGCCGCCCACGGCTGCTATGATGCCGCCGTTGCCCTTGGGGCTCCGTATATTTCCGGCAAAGACAGCTTTCATAACGAATACGAAATAAGTGGGGAAACAGTGGCCATTCCGCCGACATTGCTGATCTCTGCTATGGCTGTGATTGAAGATACCGAGCTGGCTATCACGATGGACGCCAAAGCAGCCAGAGACTATATATATGTTCTGGGTCTGACAAAACCCGAGTTAGGCGGATCATATTTCTCAGAGATAACCGGTCATACCGGGAATGTGCCCGGATTCAACGGAGAGGAAGCCGCCAAAACATACGGGGCGCTCCACCAGGCAATTTTGAAGTGGTTGGTTGCTTCTTGTCACGATTGTTCAGAAGGCGGCCTGGCCGTCGCTTTGGCAGAGACAGCTTTTGCGGGCGGCAAAGGGTTAGAAGTCAACGCTCAAGCGATAAAGACCGAAGAGACGATGAATGATATCGAACGCCTTTTTTCCGAATCAAACAGCCGCTTAGTCGTCACCATAAAACCCGGTGCCGCCATGGCATTTGAAGAAACCATTCAGGAGACGATCTGGTCTAAGATTGGCGAGGTTACAGCGACGGGGCGTTTGGTCTGCGTGGGCGTTGATGATCGTGTCGTTATAGATGCCGACGTAAATGAGCTCAAGGCGGCCTGGCAAGAGCCGCTTAAATGGGTTTGATGCAAGAGATGTCACTGAGCAAGTGCTGCACTATTGAGAGTAAAGGTATGGATGAACTTGAAGGTTAAGACACTTGTATTGCTGGCACC
>JAUVQD010000220.1 GCA_030598355.1 Actinomycetes bacterium | reverse complement strand
TTTCAGCTTAGCTAGCTTACGGTCCGGGGCAGTCCTCTGAATGTGATTTTAGCCGAAGACGAATAGTGTTGCGGATTCTCAGGCCAGATAGTGATCTCCTCGACCACCCGTGTTTGCCGCCGATCGAAAATACTCTCAAGATCATGAAGGTCGGCAAGATAATTTGAGACAAGCAGACCATTACCTGAAACTGCTGGGATAAATCTGTATGCTTGCGAGACTCCACCGTCCGACGGCTTATATGAGAGCCGGCATTTCCGGCGGCATGAAATCTACGTTAGCGTGATCTAAATATATGATCGCAACGTGTCATTCTCGGTCTCTCTTAATACTTCGATAAAACCATGAAATAAGATGACCATCAAGAACGCCCAGCTAGGTACCAGGTATCGCCAAATATCGACAAAAGCGAAGGCTGTGGTGGCAACCAGAACCAGGTATGAGACAAGCGCTAATGAGGCGAGACTCACCAGCTTGATTTTACGCAAGGCAAGCAGGACTAAGATCGCCAGAATGGTAACAAAGGAGACGATCGCCTGGAAATAGCGATAAGTGTTTCCGACAGGCATAGGTCGTCGCATCAAGCCGGGAATAATCAACGGTTCAACGCCGCGGTTATATTTGACTAAGAATTCTTCGAAGCCATTGGCCTTCACAAAGCCGTTTCCTGACCAAAATTGTATTGTGTTCGTGTCGCGGGAGTTAGTGTCTAGAATCTTTCTTCGCGTCCACTGAAGTTCCTGTTTGCCCCCGCCTAATACACCGAATCCAAAAGTGCGGGCTACTTCGTAGGGAATCGAGACTTTCGATATTTCTAAGAGCTCCGAGCGTCCCTGAGATAAAATGGGAAGTGTCGTCTGGAATTCCTCATAACCGCCAGCGGCTTTCTCAACACCATGCAGAAATGTGTATGGAGATCCGTCTCCGTAATAATTTGCCAGTTCGGGGCGGGATTGATTCTCCGGGTGTTCCCCGAAGACTTGTTGCCAAGCGCCCCAGAAGTAGAATCTCTCTTTTGCATAAACCGGAGTAAACTCGCCAACTACCCGGTAATTATCAACAGATACTTGGAGAACGAAGGAAAAAGCAGCCAGCATGATGAGCGTAATCGGCAGCCAGGTCTTGGTCAACGAGAACTTGAATCTGATCCCTTGACGTTTGATATTTAGAGCCAGCACGAGTAGCGGTAGGCCGACGATCACAGAATTGATTTTTGCCAACATTAGAAAAGCATAAGACGACGCTAGGATAGAAATCAGGAGCCAAAACTTCCAAGAAGATGTAACGTTCGCACTGTTCCTTCGTTCATATATTTTGACCATACTAACGGCCAGAATAATGGACAGAGGGAAGGTCATGCCTTCGGCATAAAGAATATTCGATTGGGCCAGAAAGTGACCGGACGAGAAATATAGCGCTAAGGGTGCGCTAATGGGCCCGAGCCCCCAAATCAAGGCAACCAGGCTTATTGCCAGAAGCACGCGCTGGGAAACAGCCATTAGGGTCAGGCCATCGAGAGGGATCGTGCCTGCAAGGTGGTGCCAAATCGAGAGGTAAAGCGGATAGCCGGCAGCATTCCTATAGGCTCGTATCTGCAGGATGCTTAGTGGGTTTTTCAGGAACTTGTCGCTGACGGTCCCGTTAAGATAATTGACTGCGTCATTTGGAGCGACCGGAAAAATGTCGAGAGAAAAAACTCTTAGCAAAATGATCGTGATAAAAGCGAGCTTCAACAATGTGAGCCAATGCTTGTTGACTATCTCAGTCATGAATTGAGTATTGGCTCCGCCAGCAGTCCCTCAAAGTCTGTGCGCTCAAAAACTTCCAACTTGCCGCCGACCGAAGCGTTGTAAATTTTTCGACCATCGCCTTCAAACATGTTCTTGGCGTATTTGAAAACGAGTTCGCAATTGTCAAGTTTCGGGTCATGCCATTTCTTGCCTTTACCAAAATAATCCTTGTGAAAATGATTGGCGTCATCTGTCTTTGAGGTGATAGTCAGTCCGTCCATCTCTTCTATTGGCGGAACTTTGTAAGAGAAATCCATGCCTACCAAATATACTGTTTCGAAGCCCATGTAGTACGCCAGTTGCATATTTAAATAGGTCACGGTTTGCCCGGCATAAATGACTTGATCGCACTCGGTTGAGAACCTTGGCTGAACATAATATGGATGTGACTTCCAGTAAAACCCCCAATCCACCGCCAAGAGCATCGTGTTTTCATCGACTTCGATCAGATCGCGGTATTTTGCCGGAAAAAACTTAGTTGAGTAGCCAATTGTTCTTATTTTAGCCAGGTTATCGTTCATCACATGATTGTCTTCAACTACATAGAAAGTCGGCGCAAACCCGACTTCGTCATGTTTGTAGAATATCCCGTTGACGCCAAACGTGATTTCATTGTCCAGGTCGGCTAAATTAGTTTTATTGAGTGAGGGACCGTTGCCGATAATGAAGCATCGCTCACCCTGATATTTATTCTTGAAAGTGCGGATCCTTTCTTCATTTTGGCTCTTAAACTTCCTGTCATTTATCTGGTCCACGTATTTTTGATCCGCGACCGTGGGCTTCTTCAGGTCGGTCGGTTCAGGTTTGCCGCTCTCAATAAAGCTAACTCCGGCTTGGAAGCCTGCATATTTCGCGCGTAAGCTCTTTATTGAACCGGATCGCAAGATGACGGCCTCCATTAAAAAACCGGAAATTATCTTTTTAAGGATCGTGGAGCGGTAATTGGCTTTTTCGAGGACTCGTGAGGCCAAAATGGTTCGACAGCGGTAGTCATTTTTGAGCATTAACTGCGGATCCCGCTCTTTGTGCCTTAAATCGGTTCCATGGTATAGCCAAGTGCCCGTGTCGATGTAATTCTTATAGCCTGCCTGCTTAGCCCTGATGCAAAAATCAACATCCTCAAAACCATAAGGGTGAAATCCTTCGTGGAGATAACCGAGTTTGCCCAGGAGGTCCGTTCGGAATGCCTGACTACATCCGGCAACAGTCGTGACTTCGTACTCTGTTTCGGAGCCTCGAAGAAGCTCAAGATAGTGGTCATTCC
>JAUVQD010000119.1 GCA_030598355.1 Actinomycetes bacterium | reverse complement strand
TCTTGGAAGCGGTTTGGAAGAAATAAACACACCCGGAGAGACCAATATCAGCCAGATAAAAGATGGACAGATTACTTCCTATTCTATTAATCCGGAAGACATCGGGCTTGAAACAGCCAGTGCCGAAAGCCTGGTCGGCGGCTCGAGCGAGACAAACGCTAAAATCACAAAAGATGTCCTCGCGGGCCTTAGCGGACCAGCGCGAGATATTGTTTTGCTTAATGCCTCCGGCGCTTTAGTCGCAGCTAAAGAGGCTAAAAGTTTTGAAGACGGTCTGGAGCAAGCCGCCCGGTCAATAGATTCCGGAAACGCGCTATCAAAACTAGAGGCTCTGGTCGATTTTACCAACTCGAGATGACTGAATCAGTATTAAATAAGATTGTCGCGAATCGGCGAGAATCAATTGCCAGGGAAAAGCAGACAGTCGACATTGACGCGCTAAAGAATCAAGCCCGGCTCCACGATACTCGATCTTTGACGACAGCAATCCAAAAACAAAAAGAGATAAGTTTGATCGCCGAAATAAAAACAGCCTCGCCATCAAAGGGGACGATCCGCGACGATATGTCAATCGCTAAGATCGCTGAAACCTACGCCCGCGCCGGAGCGTCAGCTTTTTCTGTCTTAACAGAGCCAGATTTCTTCAACGGACAATGGGGCTATATGAAGATAGCTAAGGAGGACCGCGGCCTTCCGGTAATGTGCAAAGACTTTATTATTGATGAGTTTCAATTGTTAGCCGCTCGAGCCAATGGGGCCGACGCCGTCCTTTTGATCGCTGCTGTCCTTAACGATGAAGAACTAAAACATATGATCGCAAGAGCGCGCGAACTGGGATTAGAGGTCCTGACAGAAGCCATAAACGAGGCTGAACTGGCGCGAGTCCTAGCGAGCGACACAGATCTTATCGGAATCAACAATCGCAATCTGCACACTCTAAAGGTGGACTTAAACGTTAGCCTTGATATGCTCCAGAGCCTTACAGATAGCCGTCCGGTCATTTCGGAAAGCGGCATTTTCAAGCGCCACGATGTCTACCAGTTGGAAAAAGCAGGTGCTGATGGTATTCTTGTAGGCACCGCTTTAATGGAAAGTCAAGACATGGCCGCAAAGATAAAAGAGCTTTTGGGTAAAGAGTAACCGGTTTGCCCTAGAGAAAGGAATCATGATGACTGACACGAAAATCCAGTTGAGTGAGAAAGATATACCTACAAAATGGTATAACATTTTAGCCGACCTACCCAGACCCCTTGATCCTCCGCTTCATCCGGGCACAAAGGAACCAATTGGCCCCGATGACCTAGCGCCGCTCTTCCCAATGGGCTTGATTGAGCAGGAAGTCAGCACAGAACGCTGGATATCTATTCCTGAGGAAGTACTTGATATATACGCGCTTTTTCGGCCTTCCCCACTTTTTCGAGCGCATAGATTAGAGGCCGCTTTAGGTACGCCGGCCAAGATCTATTATAAATATGAGGGTGTCAGCCCGGCTGGAAGTCACAAGCCGAACACGGCTATAGCCCAGGCTTATTATAATAAAGCCGAGGGTATTAAACGCCTCGCGACCGAGACTGGCGCGGGCCAATGGGGAAGCGCTTTGAGTCTCGCTTGTAACTATTTTGACTTAGAGTGCATGGTCTATATGGTGAAGGTCAGCTACGACCAAAAGCCCTACCGGCGCTCGCTGATGGAGGTTTGGGGGGCGACAGTAACCCCAAGCCCCAGCAATCTGACAGAATACGGCCGCAAGGTTTTAGAGGCTGACCCCGATTCCCTAGGAAGCTTAGGGATGGCCATTAGTGAGGCCGTCGAAGACGCCGCCACAAAATCAGACACAAATTACGCTTTGGGTAGTGTGTTAAACCATGTGCTTCTCCATCAAACAGTCATTGGTTTAGAGACCAAAAAACAACTTGAGATAGCTGGTGACTACCCTGACGTTATCGTCGGCTGCTGTGGCGGGGGTAGCAACCTCGGCGGATTAGCCTTTCCCTTCCTGGCCGATAAATTTGCCGGTAAGGAATTGAGAGTTGTGGCCGTGGAGCCGAAAGCGTGCCCAACTTTGACAGAAGGCGAGTGCCGATACGACTTTGGCGATACCGCGGGAATGACACCGCTTGTTAATATGTATACTCTCGGACATGATTTTGTCCCGGCCGGAATACACGCCGGCGGCCTTCGATATCACGGCGATTCAGCAATCATCTCCAACCTTTACAAAGACGGTCTCATTGAGGCCGTGGCTTGTCATCAAAATCCGGTTTTTGAAGCCGCGCTAACCTTTGCTCGCAGTGAGGGCACAGTCCCGGCGCCCGAATCAGCGCATGCTATAAGAGTGGCTATTGATGAAGCCTTAAAAGCAAAAGAGACAGGTGAGTCAAAGACTATTCTCTTCGGCTTGAGCGGTCACGGATACTTTGATCTCTCAGCTTATGATGCTTATCTTGGCGGTACGCTTGTTGATTATGATTACGCCAAGGATACGAAGTAATAAAGATTTGGAACTGAATGATCAAGATAAAGATTTGCGGCATAACTAATTTAGACGATGCCCTGATGGCTATTGAATACGGGGCGGACGCGCTGGGCTTTATCTTCTATTCACAAAGCCCCCGCGGTATCGTCGCCGAAAAAGCCAAAGCGATTATCGACAAGTTGCCGACGCTCACATTTAGGATCGGAGTTTTTGTTGATGAAAAACCGGAAACCGTCAGGGATATCATGAATATGTGTCGGCTCGACGGTATCCAGCTACACGGAGACGAGTCGCCGGATTATTGCCGTCTCTTTAGGCGCCGGGTTATCAAAAGCTTTCGACCAAAAAGTAGTGATCAAATTGAGAAGATCAACGATTATGATGTCGACGCTTTTCTTCTTGACAGTTACCATCCCGAACTTGCCGGCGGCACAGGCACCACTTTCGACTGGGAATTGGCCGTCGCCGCCAAGATGTTCGGTAAACCAGTGATCCTATCCGGTGGGTTAAACGATGGGAATGTCGCTGAGGCAGTCCGCCTTGTAAAGCCATATGGAATCGATACCGCCAGCGGCGTGGAGGCCTTCCCTGGGAAGAAAGACCCTGCCAAACTAAAACAGTTTATGGAACAAGCCCGATGGGCATCCGAGTAAAAGGTGAAGTGTAGTTTATTAAAGGTGAAGTGTAGTTTATTAAAGGTGAAGTGTAGTTTATTATGACGCGTGACAAGCGGGGCCATTTTGGTGATTTTGGCGGACAATATGTGCCAGAGACTTTAATGACCCCCCTGGAAGAACTTGAAAAAGCCTACGATCGAATAAAGGACGACCCCGAATTTGTTGAGGAACTCCGGGACTATCTCTCAAACTATGTCGGAAGGCCAACGCCTCTATACCACGCGCGAAACTTAAGCGATCACTTCGGCGGCGCCGAAATATGGCTCAAGCGTGAGGACCTCTGCCACACCGGCGCTCACAAAATCAACAACACCATCGGCCAGGGATTGCTCGCTAAAAGGATGAAAAAAACCCGGATTATCGCCGAGACAGGTGCCGGCCAGCACGGTGTCGCCACGGCGACAGCCGCTGCCCTTTTTGGCATGAAGTGCCGCATCTATATGGGCGAGGAAGACATAGCCAGGCAATCACTTAATGTCTTCCGCATGAAATTGCTTGGAGCTGAAGTTATCTCGGTGACTAGCGGAAGCAAAACACTGAAAGACGCGATGAACGAAGCCCTTCGGGATTGGGTGACAAATGTGGCCGATACTTTCTATATTATTGGCTCGGTAGCAGGCCCTCATCCGTATCCGACAATTGTCAGAGATTTTCAGAGGGTAATTGGAGATGAGGCCAAAGTACAAATCCACGCCGCCCGCGGACGCGATCCTGATGCCATTGTCGCCTGCGTCGGGGGTGGCAGCAATTCTATCGGCATTTTCTACACGTGGCTCGGGACAGACGTGAAACTTTACGGAGTGGAGGCGGCCGGGCTCGGGTTGGAATCAGGAAAACACGGCGCGGCTCTGGCTAAAGGAACGAAGGGGATACTCCACGGATCTCTGCAATATCTTCTTCAGGATGACTTCGGCCAAATACTGCCGGCGCATTCTATCTCCGCGGGTCTCGATTATCCCGGAGTCGGACCTGAACACTGCTATTTTAAAGACGAGGGTTTAGTTGAATACGTATCTGTTACAGACCAGGAAGCTCTTGACGCCTTTAGGCTCCTCTCCGAAAAAGAAGGTATTCAGCCAGCCCTGGAAAGCTCGCACGCCTTAGCCTATCTTACTAAGCTAGCGCCGGAATTAAATAAAGAACAAATAATCATCGTCAATTTGTCCGGTCGCGGAGACAAAGACATGCACGTTTTAATTGAGCGCCTGGGAATCGATCAGTGAGCGATATTAAAGACCGTTTCTTATCTAAGAAATTGCTGATCCCATATATCATGGGGGGCTGGCCCGATATTCCGACATCGGCTGCGATCTTCAAAATATTCGCGAAATTGGGCTGCCCCATTATAGAAATCGGCATTCCCTATTCAGATCCCTTGGCGGACGGACCCACAATTCAGCGGGCCGCGGAGGCGTCTCTGGCCCGGGGCACAACGACGGACAAGGTTTTCTCAATGATAGCCGGAGTAACAGCGGAAGTTGATGTCTCACCCGTTCTTATGGTCTATTATAATTTAGTCTATCGCTACGGTATTAAGCGGTTTGCTCAAAAAGCTAGTGAGGTAGGGGTAAAAGGAGTGATCATTCCAGACTTGACCATTGAAGAAAGTGACGAATGGCACCAGGCAGCAACGGATTGCGATATAGATCCGATATTCTTAGTAGCGCCAACTAGTTCTGAAGAGCGGTTGGAGAAGATAACAAAAAAAGCGGCTGGTTTTATTTATGCCGTTTCCCTAACGGGTGTAACGGGAGCTAGAACCAAATTGCCTGAACACCTGACTGAGTTTGTAAAAAACATTAAATCTAAGACCGACGTGCCAGTAGCCGTCGGTTTCGGAATTTCTCAACCAGCCCAAGCAGAAGAAGTTGCTAATTATGCTGATGGTGTAATTGTCGGCAGCGCGATCATAGATGTTATTGAAAATTCAAAACCGGAAGAAGCCATGGAAAAAGTACGGGGTTTCGGGGAAAAATTAGTTTCAGCAGTTAATAATAAGTAGGGGTTTT
>JAUVQD010000099.1 GCA_030598355.1 Actinomycetes bacterium | reverse complement strand
CGTGGACAGAATTATATTAAAGCAAAAGAAGGCAGGTTGAGCAAGTGATAATTATGGGGACATGTTCTTTAACAACTGGGACATGTTCTAATTCGATTTTCAGAATTAAGTACGTGTCCCTTTAATTTCAGTAATTTCATTATCCTTGTTCTCGAATCCCTCACACTGTATGCTAACAAGCGATGGAAAAAGCGTCACGAGCGACCGCGGTCTTCAATTTACTCAGCTCCAAAACACTCAATATTTTTCTTCTCGTCTCGGGAACTGTATACGGCATAATGCTCCTGGCTTGGGCGGCCGCTAGCCCAAGCTCCCAGGTAATTCTGATAGCAAACTCACTGCCCATGAAGTTTTGGCTAACACTTTTTGTTGTAAATAATCTCTTCTGTATGATCCGTTACTTTTCCATTGCTATTAGTAACGTGGAGCTCGACAAATCTGAGCCGACCGTCGAATCCCTGAAAAAAAAGCGTAATTACATAACGGTAGAGTCAGCTCTTTCGGCTCACGAAATCATGTCGAAGCTGGGCGCCCGATTCCGCGCCCGCGGCTACAAGACTGTATTAAATGCGGATAAAACGACCCTGAGGGCGATTCGCTGGCGGCTTTCCTCTTTAGGAACGCTCTTTTTTCACTTCGCCCTTTTTTTTATTGTGTTTGGCATCCTGATTAGCCCCATGCTCCGGACGCAAGCCCAAGCAATTGTAGCCGAGGGAGATACCTTAACCACTGAGCAAAGCGATCGTTTGATACAAGTTGAACCGAGAAATACCAAGGACAGAATGCCTAAGTTCGGTTTCAAGGTCAAAAAGATCTCGGCGCGTTTCTGGAAAGATGAACTTCTTTTCACTGATATGAGGGCCACAATTCAACCCCTTGAATCAAAAAGGGAAGATCTAGTGCTTTTAACAAAAGCCTGGAAGCCCACGTTGACAACTTACGTTACGCTGGTCGGAATCGGCTACGCGCCTTTCTACCGCCTGGTCGACGACGACGGCGTCGAGGTCGAATCGGGCTATGTCAACCTAGCCACTTTTCCGCCAGGTATCGAAGATAGTTTTCGACTGAGCGCTATCCCCTATATTGTAAACGTCAAAGTCTTTCCAGACTTCCGAAAAGATAAAGGAAATATCACAAACAAGTCTAATAATCTTAAACAGCTTGGGTACGGCGTCCGCTTGGCTATGGGCGATACGACCATTGCAAAGCAGTTTGTCCGGCCAAATGAATCTATTGACGTCGGCCGCTTTCACCTATCTTTTCCCAAGATGGTCTATTGGGGACAGTTTAAGATAATCCATAATCCCGGGCTGATCTTTATATGGCTAGGTTTTTTAGCTGGATTAACCGGCCTTGTCTGGCGGCTCGTCTTCTTTCGCAAGGATTTCACTGCGGTAGGAGTGTCTGACAAAAACATCCAGGTAATACATTTGCACCTGCGGGACGACTACTTTCCCAATAAAGCAATTATGGACCTGCAAGACCTGGCGAAACAAATAAAACAGTGGAAATCAGATGGTTGAGACCTGGGCGTTATCAATTGCGGTTATCCTCTTTGTATTGGCGTTTTGCTTCTATATCGCTGCTATAGTCTGGCGTTCTGACAAACTAAACTCTGTCGCCCTTATCTTAAGCGCCGCGGCATTTATCAGCCAAACCGTTTCAATTATCGCGCGCTGGATTTCGACCGGACACCCTCCGGTTTTCGGTAGCTTCGAAAATGCCCTGGCCGGTTCCTGGTTTGTCATTCTATTTGGTTTGGTTATCTCGAAAAAAACTCCTTGGCTAAAGGTAATCGGCCTATTCACGACGCCTATGGCGCTTGCGATAATCGCTTTTGGTGTTGGTTTTGATAGCACGAGATTCCCATTGACTATTTCGGAGCAGAGCCTGTGGGTCGATCTGCACGCCACTTTTGCCTGGTTCTCTTATAGCAGCTACACGCTGGCGTTTATCATCGCCGTTTTGATCTTGGCGAATGCGCGCGAACACCTACCCTTTCTCAACCTTCCGTCTTTAGGCGTAATGGATGACTGGCTTATGAAATACATAATTTTTGGTTTTGTGACGCAGACGTTCACCTTAGCCAGCGGAGCCTACTATGAGTTTATCGTCTTCGGCACCTGGTGGCGGTGGGATCCGATTGAATCGATGACCTTGGCGTCTTGGTTTCTTTATGCGCTTTTTATTCACCTAAAAAAGTCATTTGCATGGGACTCTCGCCGCCTGTCGTGGCTGGCGATCATCTCAATGATCACCGTAATCGCCGCCTACTGGCTAATGACCTATTTTCCGCCCGGGTCAACATTTCATGTCTTTGACATCGGCAGCCGCGTTCACATCAACTAAGACTGTTTTAAGACTAAAGAACATCCAGGCCACGCCTATCTGTGGTATCATTTAAGCTCAAGAAAAATACTTAAACTAAGGGATTATTAAAGTGCTAAATATTATCATCATGCTTAACAATTACTTCCATGACCTTGCTACGGCTCTACTCATGACCAGTGGTGTGGTTGTCTATTATTTCGCAAAAGCCGCCGAGGACACTAACGATCAAGCCGTCATCAAATATTTTTTGGATTCTTATCGCCGCTTAACCATTCTCGGCCGGGGCGCGTTTGTCTGGATAATTGTCGCCGGGGTCTTCAGGCTAATCAATTTCCAGGAATTTGAGTGGGCGCAGGCGGTCGGCAAGAACATGGTTCCGGTGTTAATCATGAAACATGTATTAATCTTTGGCTTGGTCGGCGGAGGCATCTACTCGTGGAAAAAGCTAAACCAAAAAGTCATTAAACTGCGCCAAACATATGGAATAGAAAGTGATACAACCAGCAAGGAACCGGATTTAACAAAACGTGTGGCGCCAAATCAATAACGCCCCTTAGTTCAAATAGTTGCTCAAACCACCCTTCACCCATGGTCCTTATTCTGGTATAATTTATAGGTTCTAACTGCCTACAAACGAGTGTGTCAGGAGCTTTATGTGACTAATTTCACTTTGTCCTCTGGGCCGAATGGTAAAAAAAGACGCAAAGTCTTGTTGATTACACCGCCATATCATTGCGGCGTTGTCGAGTCAGCTGGTACTTGGATGCCTCTGTCTCTTGTTTACGTGGCCGGATCACTCCGAGCAGCTGGCTATGAAGTCGAAATCTACGACGCTATGTCAAAATTTGACGAGTGGCCGGCTATTACTGAGCGGATCAAAGATCGCGCGCCCGATGTAATTGCCACGGGGGCCATAACGGCAACAATTAATGATTGCGTTAAGATATGCGACATCGCCAAATCTCTTAACCCGAATGTCACGACTGTAATCGGCGGTGTCCACGCGAACTTCTGCTACCGGGAAATGCTTGAGAACCATCCTTCTGTTGACTACGCGGTCAGAGGAGAGGGCGAGTTAACAATGCCTGAGTTGCTCGATTGCCATTTCGGCGGCGGTAAGCTTTCTGAGGTTAAAGGTATCGCCTACCGGGTCGAAAAACAGGTTGTCGCCACACCTGAGAGACTGTTTTTGGAATCACTCAGCGGTCTACCGATGGCTTGGGATCTTATTGAATGGAAAGACTACACTTATCGACCAACACCAAATTCAACTTTGGCCGTTGTGTCGTATGCCAGGGGTTGTGTGCAGGCTTGCAGTTTCTGTTCGCAACAACTTTTTTGGAAACAAGGATGGCGAGCCCGTACACCTGATGATTTTGTTACTGAACTCGCCTACCTAAAAAGCAATTTTGGTGTTGACGTGGTTATGATAGCCGATGAGGCCCCAACCACAGACGAGAAAGCCTGGCACAGGGTTTTAGACCTTTTGATCGAGCGCGATCTCGGGATTGAGATTCTACTCGAGACCAGAGTTACCGATATCGTCCGGGACGAACCTATCCTTGACCGATACCGTGAAGCCGGAATTGATCACATTTACCTCGGCGTTGAAGCTGGTTCACAAGCAACGCTCGATAGGTTCAAAAAGAACATCAAAGTCGAGGAATCAAAGAAAGCCCTAGACTTAATAAACCAGGCCAACATTATTACCGAAACTTCTTTTGTCCTCGGTCTGCCTGAGGATACCCCCGAGTCGATCAGAGAAACAGTTAAGCTCGCGAAGTATTACAATCCCGATTTGGCTTTTTTCCTGGCCATTGCCCCTTGGCCATATGCCGACATCTATGAAGAGCTCAAGCCTTTTATCGAATCCTATGACTACAGTAAATATAACTTGGTTGAGCCGGTTATAAAGCCAACAGCGATGACCACCGAGCAGGTTTCTCGGGAGCTGATGGGCGCCTTCAAGAAGTTTTATATGGGCAAAATGGCGCAGCTGCCAAATATGACCAAGTTTAAGCGCGAATACATGATTTCGGTGGCCAAGCTACTGGCAACTCATTCTTATCTGGCAGACCAGATGAAGGGTTTCGGAAAAATGCCCAAGAAAGTCCACGATATACTAGCCGACTTAATAGGCGAGAAAGTCTCTAGCTAATTTAGACTAATCGCCTCAGGTAAACGAAATATTCACCGTCAGCTTCTTTAACGCCTAAGAACTCATTTCCTGTTTCAGCACACCAAACCGGCATATCTTCTTTGATGCCCAAATCTGTGGAGGCAACCTTCAGCACCTGCCCGACGTCAATCTCTTTGACTTTTGCGGCAGTTTTTACAATTGGCATCGGGCAGAGCAAACCAAAACAATCCAGCTCAGCGTCGACTTTTATTGTTTTGTCGCCAATCTCAACAGTCTCTTCCATATCTTCCACCTCTATATAAACAGATTAACGGAGCTTTCCTGGGCCTCCGCCAGATAAGTAACAACCCCGACAAACTTATCGATCTCGGGTCGCAAGGCCTCTTTCTCAATACCCATGATCCCCATCGTGATTGTGCAAGCCATGAACTGAACTCCTAGTTCTTTTGAGAGCGAAATCATCTCATCGACGGTGGGCATCTTATGTTGACTCATTAGTTTCTTCATCATCCAGGTTCCAAGGCCGCGCATATGAAATTTTGACAATGGTAGTCGTTGGCTTCCACCTTTATTCATCCGGCCCAACATCCTTTTCATCAATCCTGAAGCCGTATTCTTGGCGTCATTCTTTTTCAGGACATTAAGCCCCCAGAACGTAAAAAACAAAGTACATTCCATGCCCATGGAAGCGGCGCCTGTGGCGATATTAAAAGCTGCCAGCACTTTATCCAGCTCACCGCTGAAGACAACAATTGTCACCTTTTTCTTGGTCCCGGCATTTTTTTGTATTTCGTTCATAGCCGCGGCAACCGGCTCTTTAGCCTTAGAATCGCTCATGCCAAACTCCTCCTTATGGACAAAAAACTAAATATCTCTTCTATCACTGGGCCAACGGCGACATTGACCTTAATCTGGTTACAATCGGCCCCAAAACCTTTATTACGTGGTCCACGTCTTTCTCGTTGTTCTCTTTGCCAAGACTGAAAAGAAGTGAGCCGTGAATTTTTTCATGCGGCACACCCATCGCGGCCAGAACATGCGAGGCCTTCAAGGCTCTCGATGTGCAGGCCGACCCGCTGGCTGCTGCGACACCCTCCATATCAAGCATTATCAACATCGATTCGCCTTCAATATATTCGATCCTGATGTGGACATTGCCTGGCAATCTTAATTTAGGGTGACCGTTTAGTTCGGCGTGGTCAATAGTTTCTAGTAAACCCTTGATCAAACGATCCCGCAACGGCACAATCTTTTTGTTTCTCTCTTCCATTTCAGCTGCGGCCAACTCAGCTGCCGCACCCATTCCGACGATTCCGAGCATGTTTTCCGTTCCAGCCCG
>JAUVQD010000176.1 GCA_030598355.1 Actinomycetes bacterium | reverse complement strand
CCGAAGCTTTCGCGGTCGTCCGGGAGACAGCCAAACGGGTTCTGGGCATGCGTCATTTCGATGTCCAAATCATCGGCGGCATCGTGATGTTTGAAGGCAAGATCGCCGAGATGAAAACCGGTGAAGGTAAAACTCTCGCGGCCACACTTCCTGTCTACCTGGAATCAATCTCCGGCAAGGGTGTTCACGTAGTCACAGTTAACGATTACCTGGCTAAACGCGACAGCGAGTGGATGGGACAGATCTACAAGTTCTTAGGATTGAAAGTCGGTATTCTCCAAAGCCAGATGGAGCCGGCGTGGAGACGCGTGGCCTACGAGGCTGATGTCACATATGGAACTAATAGTGAATTCGGTTTTGATTATTTGCGCGACAATATGGCTATCGACCCTGATCAAATGTCGCAGCGCGGGCCCAATTTTGCCATTGTCGATGAGGTTGACAGTATTTTGGTCGATGAAGCCCGGACCCCGCTGATTATCTCGGGTGAGCCGGAAAAAGCAGCGGATATCTATAAATCATTTGCTCGCATTGTCCCCCGCCTCACGACTGGAGAAGACTTTGAGATCGATGACAAAACACGCACCGTCGCGATTACCGAAGTCGGGGTCACAAAAGTCGAAAAGGCGCTCAAGATCGACAACTTATACGATCACGTCAACAGCCAATTAGTTAATCACTTGAACCAGGCCTTAAAAGCGCACGCGCTCTTCCGTAAAGACGTCGACTACGTAATCAATAACGGTGAAGTTATCATAGTCGATGAGTTCACGGGTCGACTCATGGAAGGACGTCGTTATAGCGAAGGTCTGCACCAGGCTATCGAGGCAAAAGAAAAAGTCCGCATTCGCGAAGAAAATCAGACACTTGCCACGATAACACTGCAAAATTATTTCCGGATGTATAAAAAACTTGCCGGCATGACAGGCACCGCGGCCACTGAGGCCGACGAGTTTCGCCACATCTATAAACTGGAAACAGTGGTTATCAAAACTGACAGACCAATGGTCCGCGACGATATGGCCGATTTGATCTACAAAACTGAACAAGCCAAATTCAACGCTGTCGTAGCAGATATTGCCAAACGCCACGAACACGGTCAGCCGGTTCTAGTGGGAACGATTTCAATTGAAAGATCTGAACGAATTAGCAGAATGCTAAAAAAACAAGGCGTAAAACATGAGGTGTTAAACGCCAAACAACACGAACGAGAAGCCGAGATTATCGCCTCAGCGGGGCAAGAGAAAGCAGTGACGATCGCCACCAATATGGCTGGTAGAGGAACAGATATTGTCCTCGGCGAAGGCGTTGTTGATCTAGGCGGCCTCCATGTTCTTGGCACAGAACGCCATGAAGCCCGGCGCATCGACAACCAACTTCGAGGTCGGTCGGGGCGTCAGGGAGACCCTGGTTCCTCTCAATTCTTCTTATCACTCGAAGACGATCTGCTCAAACTCTTTGGGATGGACAAGGTCAAAGGTATGATGGATCGCCTCTCTCTCCCCGACGATTATCCAATTGAGCATTCTATGGTAAGCCGGACAATTGAAACGGCGCAGCGACAAGTAGAATCACAAAACTTCGAAATTAGAAAACAAGTCCTAAAATATGACGACGTTATGAACCGCCAACGAGAGGTAATCTACGGGCAGAGGCACGAGATCTTATTCGGCGACAACATAAACGACAGAGCCAACGAAATCATCACTGACACCATAGAAAACGCTGTCGACACCTTCATTGATCCTCAGATATATCCGGAAGAATGGGATTGGGATGGTCTGCTGGCCCACATAAACCAGATATTGCCGGAAACCGTCAGTGAAAAAGAATTTGACCGCGACGCCACTGATCATGATTTTCTTAAAGAAACCTTAACAACCAGAGCTCAGGAGGCCTACTCCGAACGTCAAAAAGAACTCGGGGACGATCTTTTTAATCAACTTCAAAGAAACATATTGATGCAAATTGTAGATGTAAAGTGGCGCGAACATCTCTATGAGATGGATTATCTGCGAGAAGGAATCGGTCTTCGAGCTGTCGGCCAAAGAGACCCGTTAGTTGAATATCAGTCAGAAGGCCACGCGATGTTCCAGGAAATGATTGATAGCATTAAAGAAGATTTTGTCCGCTACATTTATCACGCGCAGATAGTGCAGGAGGTACAAACACAGGTTGAAGCGATAGCGGTTGGAGAAGAAGGTAACCAGCCTGCTCCAAAGCGAAAACAAAAACAATCCGCGCCCGCCGCGGCGTCCGAATCAAAAGTTGGCCGTAACGACCCTTGCCCTTGCGGAAGCGGTAAAAAGTATAAGAAATGCTGCGGGGCTTAGGTTTTATGGTTCAAAATCAAAAATCCGGTGTGGAAAAGTTAAAACTAAAGCTGGCTTCAATAAAGGAGTACCTTTGACCTCGACGCAAAAGTCAAAGTTGCTGCCGATCTAGACGCTGAAATCATCAAACCGGACTTCTGGTCCGACAAGAATCGCGCTCAGAAATTATCGCAGCAATTATCTAAAATAAATGAAGAACTTGCCCTGTTCAACAAAATCACAGCCAAACTTGACGATCTGGATATTCTAAATGACCTGGCTATTGATGAAGAGGACGAAGAAACATTTAACGATGTGACAACAGGTATCACGGAAGTTGAAACAGAACTTGAAAACCTGGAAAAACACCTGTGGTTCGCGGATGAATTTGACGGGCACGGCGCAATCCTTATGGTCCACACCGGCGCCGGCGGTACGGAATCGCAAGATTGGGCCAATATGCTTCTGAGGTTATATTTACGCTGGGCTGAGTCTCAAGGGTTTAAAGCGACAATCAACGAAGTCTCCTCTGAGGAAAATGTAGGCATAAAGAGCGCGACTATCTCCATTAATGGAAAAAACGCCTACGGTCTCCTAAGGGGCGAAAAGGGAGTCCACCGTCTGGTCAGAATATCGCCTTTTGATGCCGCAAAAAGACGGCACACGACTTTTGCCTCAATTGATATAGTGCCCATGATCGAGAAAGACATTGAGGTAACTGTCGACACCGGAGACTTGAAAATAGACACCTACCGGGCCAGCGGGGCCGGGGGTCAACATGTAAATGTGACCGATTCAGCAGTCAGAATAACTCATTTGCCCACTGGTATTGTGGTGCAGTGCCAAAATGAAAGATCGCAGTTTCAAAATAAGGAGACAGCCCTTAAGATATTAAAAGCGCGCCTTTTTGAACACGAGAAGGCACTGAGAGAAGAAGCTCTTGAAGCCGAAAGAGGACAAAAAAAAGATATCGCGTGGGGCAGCCAGATTAGATCATATGTCTTGCATCCGTATACAATGGTTAAAGATCATCGCACCCAGATTGAAAAAGGCAACGCCCAAAAAGTGCTCGATGGGAGCCTTGACGAATTTATCACCGGTTGGCATCGGTGGCGCCTAAAAGGAGAAACAGTATGAAAATGACGACAGAGCCGCTTGGCCGGGAATTAGTAGACTCTCTTGAGGAAAAAGCGCGAACAATTAGATGTGACATTGTTAAAATGATCAGTTTGGCAGGGTCCGGTCATCCCGGTGGTAGCCTGTCAGCCGCCGATATTATCGCGGCCCTTTATTTCAACACCATGCGACACAAACCTGATAATCCGAAATGGAAAGAGCGAGATCGATTTGTCCTAAGCAAGGGCCACGCGGCACCAGTACTTTACGCGGCTTTAGCTGAAGCAGGTTATATAGAAAGAGAAGTCCTTTGGACACTCCGCAAATTGGGCAGTCCCCTGCAAGGCCATCCAGACATGCATAAGGTGCCCGGAGTTGAGGTCTCAACCGGCTCTTTAGGTCAAGGCTTAGCGGT
>JAUVQD010000160.1 GCA_030598355.1 Actinomycetes bacterium | reverse complement strand
GGTGGCCAGGGCAAAGGGAGTCAATTTTTTCGACACTGCCGATATTTACGGGTTTGGCCACTCAGAGGAATTATTAGGAAAAACCATCGGCGGAGATCCCGAGGCTGTCATTGTCACAAAAGTCGGTCTGCGCTGGAACAAAAAGGGCAAGATTCGCCACGACCTGTCCGCTGCGAATGTAATGCAGGCCTGAGAGGCGAGCCTGAAGAGGTTGAATAGAGAGACTATCGATATCTATCAAATACATTGGCCGGATCCGGTTGTTTCACTAGACGAAACTCTTGGAGTATTGGAGTCTCTTGTTCAAGAGGGCAAAGTTCGTTATGTCGGCGCTTGCAACATGCCACTCGATGATATAGAAAAACTAATAGGTCCTTCTTGGTTTGTCTCATATCAAGGATTGTTTCATCTTTTCGATCAAGAAGCCAGAGATGAAATCATTCCTTTTTGCCGGCAGCATGATCTTAAGTTTATCGCTTATGAACCGTTAGCAAAGGGTTTGTTGACCGGCAAGTTTACTGAGGAGCCCACATTCGGACTTGGCGACCACCGAAAGTACGACAATCGATTTGGTCTTGAGTTTCCGGACTTAAAGGCCAAAGTAGAGCAAGTAAAGGAAGAGGCGGAAAGACATAATATAACCGTGGCCCAACTCGCTTTAGCCCTTCTGCTCTACTATGGCGCGACCTCTGTAATACCTGGAGCAAAAAGCGCTTCACAGGTTGCCGAAAACGTCGGGGCGATCCAAATAGATAGAGATGTTCTTGAGAAGGTAGAGCCGAGCGTGGCCAAGTATCGAAATGAGAAGGGCGTTTGCTAATGGATGACCAAATATTATTGGCCGTGGCCGAGCTGGAAAAATCGGGCATCAAGCTCAACAAAAACCATCGGCGTGATTTATGTGAACTAATCTCTGAGATTAGCAGGAGAGATGGAATAGACGCGGTGTCTGTCTTGAATGAGGATAAAGAAATAACGGAGCTCCTTCAAAATGCTGCTCTAAATGGCCCAAAAAAATTAGGACGCGTGAAAGACATTCTGGTGGCCCGCCGGTATCCGACATATACTCGAGCTCGTTTGACTTTTTCTCGGAGAGTAAACAATCTTAAGCTAGACTCACGAATTAAGATCGTGCCAACACCTTTCTTCGAGGACAACAAAATAACGGTTGAGTTTAGCTACGAGAGTCCTGATGGATTAAGAGAAGTTCTGAAATCATTGGAGAAACTAGACAAAATTGACCTTGTTAAAGAAGCGCTTGAAGATAGACAAGATAGTTATTGAAAAGTCGGTTGCCAACCAATCGCTAACCGCCAAGATCCTGAAAACATTTGAGGATCTGCCCGTTGAGTTTGTTGAGGCCATAACATTAAGTAAAATTGGTTATCGGCCCGGCGAGTTGATCGTTGCTCAAAGGCGCGGGAAATCTATAAAAAATTGTCCGGGAACCCCTGTCTATCAATGTTGCGATTACTACGTTCTTAACTTAGGGATAGGTTGCTTTTTTAATTGCCACTACTGTTTTCTACACCATTATATGAATTCGCCTTTGATGATCTTTGCGAATCTCTCTGATTTGATCGCTGACGTGCAGGAGTTTTGCGCCCGACGACCCAAAAGAATTTTTCGCGTGGGAAGCGGGGAGTTTGTTGACAGCCTAGGTCTTGATGAAATCGTAGATTTCAATACGATTTTGGTGCCGGAGCTCAGTCGGATACCAAACTTGCTCTTCGAGATCAAGACAAAAAGTCAGCGAGTAGAGCATTTGCTTAAGCTCAACCACAGGGGTCGGGTCGTCGTTTCCTGGTCGTTAAATCCTCAGGAGATTATAGACGAGGATGAGCCTGAAACCGACTCGCTGATAGACCGTATTAAGGCAGCGGCTCAATGCCAGAAGGCCGGTTATCGGGTTGGCTTCCATTTTGACCCGATGATTCATTATAGCGGTTGGGAAGCGGGCTATTCAGAGGTTATAGATATGGTTTTCAGCAACTTAAAGGCGGATCGTATTAGCTGGATAAGTCTGGGAGCTTTAAGGTTCAACGCAGCCCTAAAACCGATTATTAAGAAAAAATTTCCCGAGAGCAGACTAATCCTGGGCGAGCTTGTTCCTGGTCTTGACAAGAAACTAAGATATTTTCTACCCATAAGGAGGCGTATGTTCGCAGGGGCGATCAAGCGTATAAGATCTCACACAAAAGACGTTCCGGTTTACTTATGTATGGAAGACGCCACCTTAGCTGCGGATGTGGGGGCGTCTCGATTGAGCCAAGGTGATTATTGATCAGCAAAACGGTTTCGGCTAAAATAGCAAAAACCGAAGGTAGGCCCCCAAGGAGGCAATCAATGATAATAGTTGGCGAAAAAATAAATGTTATTTCTAAAGAACTAGGCGCCGCCATGAAAAACCGGGATCCAAAACCCATCGAGGCCATGGCAAGAGAACAAGAAAAGAACGGGGCTACATATCTAGATATTAATATCGGCCCGGCCACAAAAGATGGTCCTGAACGAATGGAATGGCTTGTCAAGACAGTTCAAGACGTGGTTGATCTACCGCTATCTCTCGATACGACCAATATCGCGGCTATGGAAGCAGGTTTGGCGGCGCACAGGGGCAAAGCGTTGATTAACTCGGCTTCAGGCGCTCCTGATCGGATGCACAGTATGCTTGAGCTGGCCGGAAAGTATAATGCCAATGTCATCGGCTTGACTATGACCGAGAAGGGAATACCGCGGGATGCCAATGAGCGCATGGTCATAGCCTACGATATTATGATGGCAGCGGGAGAACATGACGTACCTATTGAAAATATTTTTCTGGATCCGCTTATCTTGCCGGTTTCGGTGGCGCAGAACCAAGCTATGGAAGGCATTGAATCGGTCAAGATGTTCAAACAACTCAATGATCCGCCACTCAAGACGATTGTCGGTCTTAGCAATATCTCTAATGGCGCACCTGATAAAACCAAAACAGTTTTAGATCGGGTTTATCTGATCATGCTGGTGGAAGCAGGCCTTGACGCGGCTATTATGGATCCGCTTGATAAGGAGCTGGCCGAGACCGCGAGGTCTTTGCCTCAAGACCTCGGACTAAGAATTGAGGAGCTTCAGAAAGAGACAGCCCTCTCTCGCGCCGTGAAAATATTTCAAAACGAAATCCTTTACGCGCACTCATTTGTAGACTAGCGCATTCGAAGAACCATTTTCGGGTAAATTCCGACTATGGATGAAAAGCGGTCTGTATCGGTAGTAGTTGTCGTGGTTTTGCTTACAACAATGATCGTAATAGCGGCCGCGGTGGTTTTGGGCTATGTTCTACGTTTCTTCGGGCAGGACCTGATATCTAACGCCGCACTTGATTACCGGAAGTTAGCTCTGGGGGTAGAGATAATCTTAGGCGCGGCGCTCCTGGCGGCGCTCGTGATGGCTATTGCCGTAAATCATTTTGTTGAAAAACCAATCAACGAGCTACATGAGATGGCCGACGATGTTATCAACGGCGATGTTGCGCGCCTAGCGAGAGTGTCTCGCTCCCGAGAATTCAAAGACCTGGCTGAAAAAATAAATATGATGGTAGAGAGCGTCGTGCATACGCAATCGGAAGCGGATGTTGACCGGCTGACAGGAGTAAATAATTTTCGGCACCTAAACAACTACCTTGAGACCCAGACCAACCTAGCTGCCCGTTATGACAGGCCGCTAGCTCTGGCTTTACTTGATATTGATAATTTCTCGGAAATAAACGACCGTTATGGTCATGGGATCGGGGACAACGTTCTTAAAATGACTGTCGCGTACCTTAAGTCAACTTTACGACAAGTGGATTATGTCGGCCGGTACGGTGGGGAAACATTCATAATGATTCTACCGGAAACAGAGGCTGCCCCAGCCATGATGGTTATGGAAAAAATACACAGAGAATTCACCGACCATGTTTTTGTGGAAATCGATCATGAGAAAAGCCCGGTTTTTGCCAGCCTAGGGGTGGCAGATTACCCACGAAGTGGTGAAGACGCGGCTAGCTTAATAGCCTCGGCTAAAATGGCTTTACTCCTGGCAAAACGCCGGGGAAGAAATCAAGTTACGTATTTCCGCGCGCTTAACCAAGAAGCGGGTTAAGAAAACCTGCCCCGCAATGAGCAATTTAAGAGAATCTAGGGTAAAAACACG
>JAUVQD010000024.1 GCA_030598355.1 Actinomycetes bacterium | reverse complement strand
GCGGATCCATTAAGCATCGTTGCGGGCAATGGTGTCGACAAATTGTCGATTCAAAAAACGCCGTCTGAGAGATTAATCGCTGAAGGCTCAGTAATCGATATTGCTAAAAAGGCCCAGTCATCGGTGGTCGGCATTCAAGCGCAAACCGGTCAAGAGGGCGCGCTTAACAAGGGAAGCGAAGGTCGTAGCAATGAGAGCGTCGGGTCAGGAGTTATTATAAAGAGCAATGGGTTTATTATGACAAACGCTCATGTTGTTAAAGACGCGAATAGCATTCTTGTTACGATTCGTGATGAAAAGATACCAGCTGAGGTGGTCGGTACTGATCCAAGCAGTGATATTGCGGTCATTAGAGTGAGAAAAGACAATTTGGCCGTCGCGCGCCTTGGGAAAGCAGAGAAACTTCAAGTTGGTGAGCTGGCGGTCGCAATCGGGAGTCCTTTTGGTTTTCAGCATAGCGTAACAGCAGGTGTAATAAGTGCTCTTGGTCGTAATGTGACCGTCGGCCACGATGTTGACCGTCCTAAAACATATACAAATCTGATTCAGACGGACGCTGCCATAAATCCCGGTAATAGCGGAGGCGCTCTTATTAACCAAAAAGGCGAGGTAGTGGGGATAAATACACTTATATACAGTACAAATGGTGTTTCCCAGGGAATTGGTTTTGCTATACCCGTAGAAGAGGCCGAGAAAGTCGCTTCAGAGCTAATTGGCCAGGGGCACGTAAGATATCCGTTTATCGGAGTCGAAGGACAGACGGTTAATCCGGTGTTGGCAAGAGAGCGCAACCTGGAAATAGCGCAAGGCGCATTAGTTGTTAAAGTAACACCCGATGGTCCGGCTGAGGCATCAGGCCTTCGAGCCGGAGACGTGATAATTAAATTTGGGGATGAAGCAATATCTTCTATGGATGATTTAGTGGCCGCGGTTCGCCACGCGGGTATCGAGAAGGTGGCGAAGGTTCATATTAAGCGTGACGGCACCGACGAGGTCTTGAGCATTAAAACGTCTAGGCGGCCTGCCTCTATTAACTGATAGCACCCATTGACTTCCCTGCTCTCTTTTTGCTAATTTCAAGAAAAGAATTTGGCGATTGAAGTCTAGCAAATGATTGAAAACCTTGACGCGGATCTAAAAAACTTTATCGACGAACACATTACCTCATTTTTGGTATGGGATATTCTCATTTTCTTTCAAAAGAATGAAGGTGCCTCTAATGGTGTGGGTGAACTTTCTCGCAAACTCGGTCGTCGTGAAGAAGATATTGAGATCGCAGCGAACGAGCTAGTGAAAAGCTCAGTGCTCGAGAAGAAAAAAACGTTCTATGAATGTACCAAGTGTGATGAAACGAGAAAGATGATCGATAGATTTGTGCGGGCCTTGGACGACCGCGAAAAGCGGCTTCTGATACTCTCCGAGGTCCTGAAAAAACGGTAAAAGAAAGGTGGCCGGTAAGTGGAAAAAACTTCAAAAACAAAAAAGAATCTATCAGTTGAGTGGGCGCCGATCAATTTGCTGGAAAGCATCGAGGACGGTATTGCCGTTGTCGATGTAGACTTACGCGTGGTCTACGCGAACGCTATCAATCAGAGCGAGTTTGGAGATGATATTGCGGGCAAATATTGCTATGAAGTCTTTGTTGACAGAAATAGCGCTTGTTCTAACTGTCCAGTACTCGAATCTATAGCTAGCGGGAAGCCTGCGTTGGCGCAAAAAGCCAGTCTCGATAAGAGAGGGCAAAGAATTATAGTTGATATTAAAGCCTCACCTCTCAAGGATGCGGCAGGGCAAGTTATTGGGGCCATCGAGGTCTCGAGAAATGTCACTGAACGAAAGCTTATTGAGGAAGAAGCTGATAGGCGAGGGCGGGAAATAGTGGCCTTAGCTGAAACGGCCATGGCCCTAAATAAATCAATTGAGTTAGAAGAAGTCCTAAATATTGCCATGCAACAAGCGGTTGAGGTATTTAATGCTATTGGCGGCACAATACGTCTGCTTGATAGATCGGGACAAAAGCTTATTACAAGGTCTTGGCACACAAAGACCGAAGATGCTATGCCGAAGCAAGTAGAGGCTGACCAGGTTTTGGGTGTTGGTATAGTTGGGAAAGCGGCAGCTGACAAAAGAACAGTTTTTGTAAAGGATATGGAAAACATACCGGGTTTGAGTGATTCTGCTCATGGAAAAAGTCTGCTGAGCTTGGGCGTGAGATCCATGGTAATAGTTCCTCTTGTGGCAAAAGATAAGCTTCTTGGCACTTTGGCACTTGGCTCCAAGGAGAAGAATAGGTTTACAGATGAAAGCAAGAATTTGATTGAAGCAATCGCTAGCCAAGTTGCGATAAGTATCGAGAACGCTAATTTACTTAAAAAGGCCAGAGAAGACGCGGGCCGCGATTGATTGAAAACAATTTAGCCGATCTGATTCAAAATGGGCTTAGGCGCGCAATTGATTCCGGGCATTTGAAAACGGCTCTGCCGCGAACGATTGAGATAGAGAGACCGCGAGAAAAAAGTCATGGTGATTGGGCTTCCAATATTGCCATGATATTGGCAAAAGAAGCTCGTCAGCCTCCGCGAGCTCTTGCCGAGACGATCATTGAGTATCTTGATAAACCAGATTATCTGGCTGAGGTTGAAATCGCCGGACCGGGTTTTATTAATTTTCGGTTGAGCAGCAAGTGGTTGTCTGATTCCTTGACTCAAATATGTGAACTAGGGGACGCCTACGGGCGGAGCGAAGTCGAAAACCCTCAAAAAATACAAATTGAATTTGTCAGCGCCAACCCGGTTGGCCCTATGCATGTCGGTCATGGTCGTTGGGCGGCGGTCGGGGATAGCTTGGCCAGATTGCTTGCAGCCGTGGGCCATCAAGTAGAATCAGAATTCTATATCAACGACTGGGGCAACCAGATGCGCATCTTTGGCGCGTCAGTGGCCGCGCGCTATCGGGAGATATTCGGAGAAGCGCTTGAGTTGCCGGAAGACGGTTATCAAGGCCACTATATAACCGATATTGCCCAAGAGATTGTTGACACTGATGGCGATAAATACCTTCGCTTAAAGCCAGAGGATCAGTCCGCGGAGTTTTCTAAAAGAGCTTACAAACAAGTATTGGAACATATAAAGAAGACACTTGTCGCGATGGACGTTTCATTTGATAGTTGGTTTTCAGAGTCGACACTTCATGAAAGAGGAAAGCTAAGTGAGAGCATGGAGTTTTTAGATCAAAAAGATCTCACATATCGGTCTGAGGGCGCTCTCTGGCTCAAAACAGTAGATTTTGGAGATGATAAAGACAGAGTTCTAATGAGGGCAAACGGGGAGCCAACGTATTTCGCGGCGGACATCGCCTACCATAGGGAAAAAGTGGAGCGCGGTTTTGATAAGCTGATCAATATCTGGGGGGCCGACCATCACGGTTATGTCAAGCGGGTTCAGGCGGCTATGACAGCCATGGGGGCAGGAGAAAATCGCTTAGAAATAATCATAGGGCAGTTGGTTAACCTCTTTAGCGGGGGCAAGGCCGTCAGGATGTCTAAGCGTACAGGTGAGATGGTCACCCTTGATGAGTTGCTGGCCGATGTCGGGCGAGATCCAGCCCGTTATTTTTTTCTGATGCGAGGAACTGATACGGCGCTCGATTTTGACATCGAACTCGCCAAGAGCCAGACTTCCGAAAATCCAGTCTATTATGTCCAATATGCTCATGCGCGTATTTGCAGCATTTTACGTCACGCGGCTGACCAAAAGTTAACTCCGATTGGGAAAAAAGCGAATTTCAATCTTTTAGCTCATGAGTCGGAGATGGCGCTGATGCGAGAGCTGGCAGACGCCCCTTCAATTATCGCCCGTGCCGCTTCAGCGAGGGCGCCGCATAGATTAACAAAGTACGCGCAGGATATTGCGGCCGCGTTTCATCAGTTCTACCACCAGTGTCGTGTGGTTTCAGACGATGAAGATCTCTCTTTTGCCAGATTAACGTTAGTAGACGCAACCCGCCAAGTTATCAAGAACGTCCTTTGGCTAATCGGGGTCTCGGCGCCTCAAAAGATGTAGCAGAGACGCTCTTGTTTCGCACCCTTAAGGTAGGGTAACCTTAGCCAGTAGATTCGATCGTTTGACGGGCGAAGGAGGGCTATTGGTACTACCGGTAACAGCTAAAACAAATCAGCTAAATCATCTGGAGATAGGCGGTTGCGATACCGTTGATCTGGTTAACGAATTTGGGACGCCTCTTTTTGTTCTCGATAAAGAAACTATTGTTTCGCGATGCCGCCGGTATATGACCAGTTTTTCTAAAGGGCCGGTGGGAATGGAAATTATCTATGCCGCTAAGGCCTTTATGTCGCTCGCTTTTTGCCAAATAATAGAACGTGAAGGCCTATCCATTGATGTCAGCTCCGGTGGCGAGCTATTCATGGCTTTGAGGGCTGGTTTTCCGGCAGACAGAATATACATGCATGGGAATAACAAAACACCGGAAGAATTGATAATGGCCCTCGAGAACAAGGTGGGAACCATAGTCGTTGACAGCTTCGATGAGCTGGCCGCGCTTGATGAGCTAACTAATGGCCGGGGAATCAGGCAGAAAATATTCTTACGGTTGACTCCAGGGATAAAGCCAAAAACCCATCACTATATTCAGACAGGCCAAATCGACTCCAAATTTGGATTCGGGATCGAAGATGGGGTCGCGAAGGCGGCTGTTGATTTTGCGGTTGATCCTTCCAATAATCTGGATTTGGTTGGTTTTCATGTTCATATCGGTTCACAAATATTTGCCGTTGAATCCTATAAGAAATCAATTGAGATACTGATTAATTTTGTGGCGGAGACAATCAAAGATTCTAACTTCTACCCCAAGAAACTCAATCTTGGCGGTGGTCTGGGTATTCAATATTTGGTCGATGACGAACCAACTTCTATCGAAGATTTTGCGACAGCAATTTTTGAGGCGGCTGTGATTGAGAGTGAAAAAGCAGGCATTGATCTGCCGGAGCTGGCTATTGAACCGGGGCGTTCGATTGTGGGCAATGCCGCTGTTACGCTTTATAGAATTGGCACGATCAAGGAAGTACCGGGCGTCCGCACATATATTTCAGTCGATGGCGGAATGTCCGACAATATCCGGCCAATGCTATATGGCGCGACCTATGGCGCCCTGGTGGCGAACAAAGCCGGCGACGAGCCTCGGAACACCGCGACCATAGCCGGCAAACACTGCGAATCCGGGGACGTTATAATAAAAGATGTTGAGCTGCCCGAGGTTGAGGTTGGAGATATACTGTGCACACCGGCAACAGGCGCTTATGGTTTTGCTATGGCTAGTAACTTTAATATGCAGCGAAAGCCGGCGGTCGTCATGGTTGAAGGTGGAAAGGCCAAAACCATTATCGAGAGGCAAACCTACGAGGATTTGATTAAAGACCAGAGTTCATTGGATGATTTCGAGTGAGGCAGAGAGGAAACCGTAGATGATCATGGAAGCGTGTATGAAAGTCAGGTCAACGTGAGCGGAGCCATGAAAATAGGTCTATTAGGCCTTGGTACTGTTGGCAGAGGCGTTTGGCAGCTTATTTCTCGAGAAAATGACATTCTTTCAAACCGACTCGGATGTGATCTTGAGATCAAAAAGATATTAGTGAACGACAAGTCTAAGGAGCGAGGGTTGGCGATCGCGCCCGAGTTACTGACGACCGAAGCTAAAGATATTCTGGAAGATGAAGAGATAAAGGTCGTTGTTGAAGTAATCGGTGGCACCGGGGTCGCGCGCGAGCTTGTGAAACAAGCGTTAGCTAGGGGTAAGTCGGTTGTCACGGCCAACAAAGAACTCATGGCTAATTTTGGTCAGGAAGTTCTGGAAGCGGCCGATCTTGGCCGTGCTGATCTTCTCTTTGAAGCAAGTGTCGCCGCCGGTATTCCAATTATAAAGCCACTGCGCGAATCTTTAGTTGGCAATAGAATAGCGCGCGTCATGGGCATTATTAACGGTACTACTAATTTTATCTTATCTAAGATGGACGCCGGTCAAAATTATGAAGACGCTTTGGCCAAGGCCCAGGAGCTTGGCTACGCTGAAAGAGATCCCGCGAGCGATGTCGAAGGAAAAGACGCGGCCGCGAAAATTGCCATCCTTGCTTCAATTGCTTTTAATAGCCGGGTGACGGCGGCTGATGTCTATACAGAGGGTATTGGTTCGATAAGCTCTCTCGATATAATGTATGCCCGGGAGCTGGGTTATGCCGTCAAACTACTTGCGGTCGCAAAAGTTGACGTCGATGAATTTGGGCAACCAGGGGCGAGCGATGCGGGCGGGACGCCAGTATCGCTGGAAGCCAGGGTGCATCCGGCGATGATTCCATTAGATCATCCTCTCGCTTCAGTCAAAGATGCGTATAACGCGATTTTTGTTGAAGGTGATGCCGTCGGGGAGCTCATGTTTTTTGGTCAGGGAGCCGGTAGTTTACCGACAGCCAGCGCCATAGTTGCCGACGTCTTTCAGGCCGCTGCCAATATTCTAAAATCTGACACAGGGCAGTCGTCTTGCACATGTTTTAATTCCTGGTCTGTAAAGTCAATTGAAAAAATTGAAACTAGCTTCTACCTGCTCCTTGAGGCAGCTGACAGACCGGGAGTCCTAGCGAGCATAGCCAAGGTCTTTGGCGATCACGACGTTAGCATAAGCAATGTTATTCAGAAACAGACAACGGCGGGAATTGCCGAAGTCGTTTTTATGACCAATAAAGTTGTGGAAGGTAATTTGCGCGCCGCCTTGACAAGAATTGAATCATTAGATGTTGTCGATAAGGTCAAAAATGTCATGCGGGTTGAAGTGGGTCAAGACGGATGAACCAGTGGCCAGGACTTATTGAGACATATCGGAGCTTTCTTCCCGTAACCGCGGAAACGCCTGTCTGCACGCTTTTTGAGGGAAACACACCCTTGATTCCTTCAAAAGTTATCGGTCCCGCGCTTGGCATCGATCTCTATTTTAAATATGAAGGCCTGAATCCGACTGGTTCCTTTAAAGATAGAGGGATGACACTGGCTATCAGCATGGCCAAGGGAGAGGGAGCAAAGTCAGTTATTTGCGCGTCTACCGGAAACACATCAGCTTCAGCCGCGGCTTATGCCGCTTCAAACGGATTAAAATGTGTGGTGGTAATTCCAAAGGGCAGAATAGCTGCCGGTAAATTAGCGCAGGCTATCGCTGAACAAGCGCTGGTTTTAGCTGTCGACGGAAACTTTGATCAGGCTCTGGAGATAGTTCGGTATCTGACGGACAAATATCCGATTAAGTTGGTTAACTCAATTAATCCATATCGCCTTGAAGGGCAAAAGACCGCCGCTTTTGAGATTGTCGACCAACTGGGCGAAGCGCCTGATATATTGGCGATCCCTGTCGGAAACGCCGGCAATATCTCTGCTTACTGGATGGGGTTTTGCGAGTATTTAGAAGAAGGGCGATCAACAAAAAAGCCAAGTATGTGGGGTTTTCAGGCGGCAGGTTCCGCCCCGATTGTGCTCGGCCATAAAGTGGAAAACCCTGAAACCATCGCGTCGGCTATTCGAATCGGAAACCCGGTGCGTTGGCGTCAAGCTGAAGATGCGGCTTCGAAATCTAATGGCTTAATTGAAATGGTGACCGACGATGAAATCTTGAAGTCTTACGAAGACTTAGCCGGTGAAGGTATTTTTGTCGAACCTGCTTCCGCTGCGTCAGTTGCGGGCGTCTCAAAATTTGTTCATCAGCGGGGTGTTAAAAACGGCGCCAAGGTTGTTTGCGTCCTGACAGGCCACGGCCTAAAAGATCCAGATGCCGTTGGATTGATGGCGAATAAGGTTCAATCAGTTAAAGCTACAAACGAAGCCGTGGAGGAACTTTTAGATGCCGGCGGTATCCTGGCATGAGAGGTGTGGTCAAAACTCCTGCCAGCTCTGCCAACTTAGGGCCCGGTGTTGATGTATTAGGGCTTGCTTTAGGCCTATACGACACTCTGTCAATTGAATCGGGGACAGAGGGAATAAAGCTGACGGTGTCAGGTGAGGGCCAGGGAAAGCTGGAAAAACAACCCGAAAAGAATTTGGCTTGCCGGTCGGTTAAAGCATTTTATCAAAGGATTGATAAGCCCCTTCCACCTGTCAATATTCACATGGACAACCAGATTCCGCTTTCACGTGGTCTTGGCAGCAGCTCCGCCGCGATTGTCGGAGCTTTGACGGCCGCAAATTATTTTTCCGGGGCTGGGATGAGCAAAGAAGACCTTTTTCATTTAGCCGTTAAGATCGAGGGGCACGCGGATAACGTCGCGGCTGCTGTCTATGGTGGATTGGTCATTGCGTACAAAGAGAAAGAAGAATTTCAAGTGAAAAAGTGCCGGGTAGCGTCAAATCTGGGCTCGGTCGTGCTGGTTCCAAAGGCGGGACTATCAACGGCCAAAGCCAGAGCCGCCTTGCCTGAGAAAATAGAGAGAGAAGCGGCTGTTTTTAATATCGGCCGCGTCGCGCTTCTAACCGAGGCGCTGTCGACAGGCGAGCTTTCGCATCTATCAATCGCTGTTGAAGACGCGCTTCATCAACCCTGGCGGCGTTCGCTGATCTCTGATTATCAGGCAACTAGTGACGTTTGTTATCGGGCCGGCGCCAAAGGTGTCGCGCTAAGCGGGGCCGGTCCTACATTGATCGCTTTCTTTGACAGGGCCGAGCAAGACGCCATAGATTTAAAACTGAAGCATGAGTTAAACCTGGCAAAAATAGATCGGCAGGCACTTTTTCTAAAAGTCGACGAAGAGGGGTCTTGTTGAGCGGTTTGCGGGGGTCAGGTCTTGCAATGACACAAAACTTTGTCTACCAGGGCGTTTGCAAGTGTCCAATAAGGGATTAGGTCTTGTAATCATGCAAAATCCCCATCTGCTGGGGTATTCTCATATCGTTTAATAGCCCTGCTAACCGTTGAATAGTGGACCCGCAAGTAGTCAGCAATTTGTTTCATGCTATAACCCCAGTCTACATGTGCTCTATGTGCTCCTTCGGCTACAGCACTCTTGGTTCTATTAGCAAAGGCATTCTCTATTGGTGGTTTCGGATCCGGGCGTTGTATCCTTGGTATCTCCAAAAGTTTTTCGTCGGCCAATAACAGTGTATGCTTGGTGACAAAATCATCGCTTCCCAAAAAAATGTTGGCTTTTAGATCATCAAAGACCGATTCTTTTCCAACTCCATCTTTCACAAATTGACGATAACCTGCAGTGGCTTGTGATCTTACGTCTGAGAATTGGCCTAGCACCCAATCAATATTGATAAGGCCATCCGGCTGATCCAGTCCCGTAGTTTGGCGGTAACTGGAAAACTTATATTCTTGGGGGCTTTTACATATCTGAGCTCTAACTGGATTCAAAGCAACGTAGCGCAAAGTCTCAAGGAGATATGATTCTCGCTCGATTACATGTGAGAAAAAGCGCGATTGAAATACATGACCAGCGGAATTGTTTCGGCCGTTGAACATTTGAGCCCAGAGCCCGTTTAGCTGGCGCATCCCTTTTGAGAGATTGGCCTCACGAGTTTCGATCACCAAATGATAGTGGTTATCCATTAGGCAATAGGCATAGCAAAGCCAATGGAATCTATCGAATACTTTACCCATGATCTTGAGGAACGCAGCTTTGTCGTCATCGCAAGCAAAGATCTTTTCGCGTGCAACGCCTCGAGCACAGATGTGATAAATCGCGCCTTCAAATTCAAGTCTTAATGGCCTAGCCATAAAACTCAAGCTAGCATATATAAATGTGGCATTGCAAGACCTGACCCCCTGACCGACCTAGACCTGACCCCCTGACCGATCTATTTCTTTTTAGAACGGTTGTGCTATCGTAATAATCATGATAGCGACAGTCACTCTTAACCCAGCTCTAGATAAAATGCTTTCTCTCTCCTCGTTCAAAATTGGTCGATTAAACCGTTTGGACAAACTAGTGACATTGCCTGGCGGCAAAGGAGTCAACATGGCCATCATGTTGAAAAATTTGGGCCAGGATGTGCTGGCGATGGGCCTTATTGGTGACTTTACCGGTGAAGTAATAGAAGACAAACTTCGGAGTCAGGGAATATC
>JAUVQD010000029.1 GCA_030598355.1 Actinomycetes bacterium | reverse complement strand
CTTCAAGTGAGCCCGTGAAATCCTCCCAATCGCTCACTTTATCTGTCGCAAAAGCCGGCAGGGGGGCGACTAGAAGTAAAATAATAATTACCGATACCAACATCCGTTTCACTACTCTTCATCTCCTTTTAAATTAAGAAGTTTCAATTTGAACCTAATTATTTGATCTTCCGGCATTAGCATGGCGAATGCCTTTGCTAAGTCCTGAACGAGTGCCACTTTGTTGAAGAATTCAATATTTTCGAGCTGGCCAGCATCTTCGATATGCTGGCCATGCGTTCTTTTATAACTTGCCTGCAGGACACTCCGGCCCGTCTCACCCATCAGCCCAATCAGTTCATTCTCAATCTTCTCGACAGCTGTCGCCATAACTTTCTTCCTTTTGTTTCAAACAAGCGGAATAAAAATTATATCGGCGTTAACTCAGAAAACTTAAGCAGGATGTCGAATTAGCTCGTCTAACTGTTTATATGTAGACATGATATTGTTCAGATAGTATCCCCTTGGCTCCACAATCCTTGAATAATGCTTCCTGTTTACCAGCTAAGCTCTTGAGGTAAGAATAGGCAAGAACAAGATGGGCTTTCGCTGTTAGGGGTGCAACTGAAGTGAGATCCGACATAGTTCCAGGAGCCAAGTTTCCGGATTTTCTGCTCCCCGATCACATGGGGAAAATGTATCGTCTTTCCGAGCTACAACGCGGTAATCCCATGTGCCTTGTGCTGGCTCGGGGTGGATACTGCCCCAAGGCCCACCAACAACATGTGCAGCTTGCCAAAATGGAGCCAGAAATAAGAATTTCTTACAGCGAGATTGTCACTATCAGTACCGACAATCGCCTCGCAACCCTCGAATGGAAGGGTCGCCTCGGGGTCTCGTGGACCTTCTTGAGCGATACAGAAAGAACTGTCCAAAGAGACCTTGACATAGAAGAGTACACAGACTCTTTTCATAAGCCGATGATCCCGCACACGATCATGCTAGAGCCAGACCTTATTGTCCATAGTATCTACATGGGCTACTGGTACTGGGGGCGTCCAACAACAGAAGAGATACGCCAGGACTTTCGAGCTATCACGCGAAAATGCCGGTCTGATTGGGACCTGAACGCTCCGGGTCTGCGAGAAAAATGGACCGCAGACGACAGAACTGCGTTCTGGCCATATGGTCAAAGCGCGGGGTATGTGATGGAGGAAGAGTAGGAAGCGTGCAAAAAAGCTCGAAGCTCAACCCCTAAGCTCAACAAACTCTAAAGAGTTAATCCGCAGGATAGGTTCTTTAGAGTTTTGTTGTGTAAAGTGTTTGGCCAAGGAATTTATGCATATGGTGAAAATGTGTTTAAAGCGCTTACACAGGGTATGACTATACTAGTTTCGGATCGAGAAGCAGCATTGTACTTTCTAGGGAAGACTTAGGAGGAATGACATGATACTTCTTTTAGCTATAATCGCGCTTTTCGCGCCTCGTTTGGCACTCGTTCTAGTGTGGGTGTTATCACCGATCGTTAACCAAGCCTTCGGCACCCTCTTTGTACCGCTTTTAGGCTTTATCTTTTGACCGTTAACGACGCTAGTCTACAGCCTGGCTTTCGTTCCGGCACAGGGCGCGCCGACAAGTCTCGGTTGGCTATTGGTCATACTGGCAGCAATAGTGGACCTCACCGCCTATGGTGGCACAGTATATGGACGTCAAGGGACTACAGGCTCCGGAAATCAAGATTACCGGAGAGCTGCATAGGGTCGGTTGGCTCCAATAGAAATAACAAAAAATTAATGATTCAAATATTCGATGAAACTTCATATTCAGTGGGACGTATGAATCATCAACTATCCTATTAACTTTTCTAGCTGCTTAATCGTAGAGACAATATTGTTCAGATAATGTCCCGTTAGCTCCACAAGTCTAATGTTGTCTGTGTGGGACTAGGAAAGCTTTTTAGTAAGCCAGGATTCGACAGTTGAAGCTTCGGGATAAATCTGCCGCGTCGACTGGATTTCATCAGATACATCACGGTCATCATAGTAGTCGATCATCCAATTCCACATCTCAACGAGCTCGCTGCTTACGACGCGCTTGAAGAACCATACCGGCATGGGAATACGTAACGGGTTCTTGCCTGTTATGCGCTTATAAATCTTCCGGCATTCACCAAGCGATTTTTGGTCGGTGATTAATGAAAAGGTTTCACCCTTAAATTTATCTCCACCCTCGAATAGTCTTGCCACAATTGCCCCAATATCATCAACGGCGATCCAAGGGACCCGAATGGATCGGCCAACCACTTTATCCATCACGCCCCAGGTACCAACGGCCGGCACAAACGACTTCTCAGTCATCAACTCCATAAAGGGACCAGGGCTGTACACAGTAGCGGGAATGCCTGTATTGCGCCCAAAGGGCTCTCCTGCTGACCCGTATACGAAGTGGCTCACTTTACTCTTGTGGGCCAAATCGGCCATATTCTTTCCTTGAATAATTTCGCTTTCGATTCCATCCGTCATGAAGTTCTGAACACTGAAAACACCATACACGTCTTCAAAGAACTTCTCGATGGTTTTGGGCTTTCCCATGTCGCCTTCGACAACTTCGGCACCGGAGGCTCTGAGTTTGTCGGCTTTGTCGCTCGTCGCAGTTCTTGTTAGCGCCCGAACTCGCCAACCATTTTTAAGAAGGCTCTTTGTCACAGCACCTCCCTGGTTACCGGTCGCACCAGAAACCAGGATTATGCGATTATTGGAAGTGTCCATTTTGCTGCCCCTATCTTCGATTTTGCAGAGGAAAATAATCATAGTGGTTTCGAATCACAATGTGAATTCTTGATCTGTGTCCGAAACAGTCATGAGTCGAAGTCGCGCTTTAAGGGAATATCCCCTGGGGATACCGAGTTGAGGAAAAATAGATGGCAAAATGGAAGATCGTCATTCTTTTAGCTTTGATCCAATTCGTGATGGTATTGGACAGCACAGTCATGAACGTTTCTATCTCTCAGATCGTGGCCGATCTCGACACTAGCGTAGCGGGGATTCAAGCAGCAATAGCTTTTTATACCCTGACGATGGCCGCCTTTATGTTGATGGGTGCAAAGCTCGGCGACAGCTTTGGCCGGCGAAAAGTACTGGCCGTCGGCGTGGTGGTCTATGGAATCGGGTCGTTTATAACTGGGATCAGCCAAAACCTCGCACAATTACTAATCGGCTGGTCTCTAATTGAAGGCTTAGGAGCGATTTTAGTAATCCCGGCCATATTGGCCCTGGCAGCCGTGAATTATAAGGATAAAGACCGAGTGGTCGCCTACAGCATTATTGGCGGAATTTCGGGCGCCGCGGCGGCCGCCGGCCCTTTAATCGGCGGTTTTGTGACTACATACGCTTCTTGGAGATACGTATTCCTAAGTGAGTCCGTGATAATGGCCCTGGTCTTGCTGTTTTTTGGAATCATTAAAGACAGCGGCGAGAGGTCACGTGAAAAACTGGACAAACTCAGCGTCCTTTACTCCGCCACAGGCATGTTCCTTCTTACTTTCGGAGTGCTCCAAAGCAAGACTTGGGGCTGGATAAAACCATTGTCGGCACCGACGATAAACAACGAACCCATTACTCCGCTCGGTTTTTCGTTGGTCATCTACTTGATTCTAGCCGGCTTCGGCGTGCTCCATCTTTTCTACCGCCGCCAGAAAATGCTCGAAGAATCGGGGCGCCAGCTATTTAGCGTCTCGCTCCTCAAAATACCTCAACTGCGATCGGGGCTCATGAACCAGTTGATCCAGTATTTCCTCGCTGCGGCGCTCTTTTTCATCATTCCTATCTACCTGCAAATGTCGCTCGGCTTTAACGCCTTTGAGACCGGCATCAAGATACTTCCACTCTCCTTTTTCATAATCTTCGCATCCTTTCTCGGGGTAAAACTCATAACTAGATTCTCACCAAAAATCATTATCATGGCTGGGAAGGCGCTGATCTTTATCGCGGCGCTGATCCTAGTTGCCGCCATCAAACCAGAGCTTACAGGCTTGACCTTTGGCTTTGGGATGTCTCTTTTCGGAACAGGCATCGGCTTGATGGCCTCACAAATTGGCAATGTCAACATGTCCGCCGTCGAAGAAAAATCATCGAGTGAAGTAGGTGGCGCTCAGGGGACGTCGCAGAATTTCGGCCAATCAATCGGGGTCGCCTTGATAGGCTCGGTACTTATCGCTTCTCTGACAACGGGGGTCATGGACCAGGTCCGAGCGGCCCCGAGTATTCCAGAGCCGGTCAAGTCGCAGATAGAAAAAGAAACTCAGGCAGGTGTGGAAATCGTGAGCGGGAAACAAGTTTACGATTATATGATTTCGCAGGGTCGCTCGAAGTCCCAAGCACAAAAAGCCGAACACGCCTATGAAAGCGCCCAATTGGAGGCACTAAAAGAAAGCTTGTTCTTCATCGCTATCTTCGCACTGCTTTCGCTCTTCTTCTCCCGGGGCTTGCCTAACCAACCCATGAAAAACATCAAACCAAAGTCGATTTGAAAAACAGATAGCTATTGTTTCCCCATCCGCATGTGGTACTGTTGCTCGTCACTCACTTTAGGGCTTTGATCGTCGGCGCCCAGATCAATGCGAACCCAATCAATCGTGCCATTAAATCGTGAGCTCCCTTCGGGATAGTCATCGGTCACCTGCGCTCCTAAGTCCATCCCGATCTCCATGCCGTCATTGGCGTCGTATATCAAGGGCACCGTGCGCTCGATTCGTGAGCTGGCTATCTCCTTATTGCTGGCAAAGAGAGTACCGGTACCACCAGCACCCGGCTTGCCTCCGTCATAGGCGAAGCTAAACTTTACGGTTACAGGGCCGGGAGATAGAAGCTCGGCTGCTTTTACATAGAAGCGCTCTCTGTTGAACCAGTTATGACAGTAGGTTAGCCTGCCGTCTTTAACATAGAGGCTCCAGCCCGCAAACCGGCCTCCCTGGGCGATGACTACTCCTTCGCCCCCTTCCTCGGGAACATCCAAACTAGCCGTTATTGTGTGAGATTTGTTCTTAACATTGAGAACCGTGTTTTCCATCAGATGTATCATGCCGGGGCGAAGCGTCAGCGATGTTCGCCCGCCCATAAGGTCTGGCCGGCCCGCTATTTCGGCATTGAAGCGCTCGAATGTTCTATCGTCCATAGGAAACACGTTATATTTGGCCGCCTCAACCATAAATAGTTCATAAAGTTCACGCAGCTTTTCGGGATGTTTGTCAGCCAGGTTTTCAGCTTGAGCCCAATCAGAAGTAGTGTCATATAACTCCCAGTCATCTTCTTTAAAAGATTGAATCTTTCCGATCTCCCAAGGAGTCCTATGCTTCGTAACCGCGGTCCAACCATCATGATAGATGCCTCGATTTCCAAACATCTCAAAGTACTGAGTAGTGCGGCGGTCAGCGGCGTTTGCGTCGTCGAAGGCATAAGCCATCGAAGTGCCTTCGATCGGTTTTTGAGCGACACCGTTGACCATATATGGTTCCGGAAGCCCGGCCGCCTCAAGGATTGTCGGCACGACATCGATCACATGATGAAACTGCTGGCGGATCTCTCCTTTGGCCTTGAATCCTTTTGGCCAGTGGGCGACCATTCCGTTGCGGGTTCCTCCCCAGTGGGAAGCAACCTGTTTTGTCCACTGATAGGGCGTGTCCATGGCATGAGCCCAGCCTGCCGGGTAGTGATTATATGTTTTCGCACTGCCCAAATCATCCAAAGCTTTCAGAGTCGCTTCGACTGTGTCGGGGATTCCGTTGAGGGCTTTAAGCTCGTTGGCTGTACCGTTAAGGCCACCCTCCGCCGAGGCGCCATTGTCTCCGGCGATGTAGAAGACTAGGGTATTATCCAATATGCCTAGCTCTTGTAAGGCATCAATGAAACGGCCTACCTGGTGATCGGTATGCTCGGCAAAGCCGGCATAGACCTCCATGAGGCGAGCATAGGCTTTGTGCTCATCATCTGTTAGATCAGCCCAAGCTTGAATCTCTTCATGGCGAGCGCTCAGCTCGGTTTCCTGCGGGACTATCCCCAGTTTTTTCTGGCGCTCGAGTGTCTCCTCGCGCACTTTGTCCCAGCCCTGATCGAAGCGACCGCGATATTTCTCTATCCACTCTTTTGCCACATGATGCGGAGCATGGGTAGCGCCGAAAGACAGATAAGTAAAGAAGGGCTTGTCCGGCGTTAGTGCTTGTTGGTGCTGCATCCAGCTAATTGCTTGATCGGCAAGGTCTTCTGAAAGATGATATCCTTCCTTGTCCGGAGTCTCGATGGGCGTAGTCCCTTCAACAAGGCTTGGTTTCCACTGGTTGGCCTCTCCGCCGACAAAACCATAGAATTTTTCAAATCCTTCTCCTGTGGGCCAGCGATCGAATGGACCGGATGTGCTGGCCTCCCAAACAGGAGTCTGATGCATTTTGCCGAATGCGCCGGTATTATATCCGTTCAATCGGAGCGTCTCGGCAACAGTGCCGACCGAGTTAGGTCGCACGCTTGTGTAACCGGGGATGCTGGTTGCTACCTCAGCAACCGAACCCATTTCAGCAGTATGGTGATTTCTGCCGGTCATTAGTGCCTGGCGAGTTGGTGAACATAGAGCGGTCGTATGAAACCGATTGAATTTCAAGCCTCCATCTGCCAATCTCGCGAGTGTGGGCATATCGACCGGACCGCCGAACGCCGATGGGCACCCGAAACCCATGTCATCCAAGAGCATGATAACGACATTTGGCGCCCCCTTTGGCGGCCTTAGCGGCTTAATTGCGGGAAACTCAGCGTCCCGCGCGTCCAGCGCCGGTTTTCCTTTAGCCGGTCGATCGGGAATGGGTAGTATCTCTCTTCCAATCTGCGGATCTTGTGTCATCTTAGTTCCCCTTCCTTAAAAGGAAAATTGTTTTTTAAATTTCATGGTTATTTTGATCTCCACACCGAAGTGAAACCAAACCTCCTTTATGCGACCCCTGAAAGGAGATCATTGAAAAACTTAGAATCTAGGTTCGATGTCGACAACGATCACGTTAAACTGACTGGTTCGAACATCGATACTATATTTTCTTGGCAAACGGGAAGAATATCACTATACCGGTTTGTAATAAAAGGGGATCGATCAACATCTGCAGGGGAAAATGAGTATTGCAAATAAGGCCCAGGCGCTGCTGGATGCCATCACCGAAGAAACAAATGACATGGTATTTGCGAAGGATCTCGATGGTCGTTATACATTGGTGAATCCGGCTGCGGCACGCTTTCTTCAAACATCGAAGAAAAAAGCTGTCGGAAAAAAGGATGAGGATTTGCTGCCCCGGAAAATAGCACGCGGAATAATCAATAGCGACAAGGAGATTTTGGAATCCGGCACATCGAGAAGCTTCGAAGAGACCCGAAATATCTTCGGTAGTGAGCGCATGTTTCAAACGACAAAAGCGCCTTATAGAGATGAAGGCGGAAATATTTCCGGTCTGATCGGGATATCCCGTGACATCACCGAGCAAAAGTTGGGAGAAAAGCTCAAAGAAAGCAATGAACGACTTCGGAAAGTCATCGTAGGAGCACCGATTATTTTATTCGCCGCTGACAAAGACGGAATAATAACAGTATTAGAAGGCAAGGGTTTGGAGATGTTAGGACAAAGATGGGGCGAAAATGTAGGGAAATCGGTCTATGACATATATCATGACCAACCCGAAGTTCTAGGTGCTTTCCGACGGGCGCTGGCCGGCGAGATAGTTTCGTCAACTTTCGAAGATGACCGGGGAGCTCTTGAAGCCACTTTCTCTCCGATATTTGATGGGCGAGGCATGGTGTCAGGTGTTATTGGTGTCGCGCTCGATGTTACCAGACGCAAGCGCATGAAGAAAGCTCTACAGAGAAGCCAAGAAAACCTGGCCGAAGCGCAGCGTATCGCTCACTTGGGAAATATGGTTTGGGATCTTAGCGACAATCATGTTTTTGGTTCGGATGAAGCCTGGCGACTTTTTGGGCTACCTCCTCAGAAACAGGGACTGGCCTATGATAGGCTGCTTAGATTTGTTCATTCGGATGATCGGCAATATGTTGAAAATATCCACAATGAGACGCTGGCCGAGAAAAAACCTTATGACATCGAGTACCGCGTTGTTCTGCCCGGTAATAGCGAGCGAACTTTTCGGGGCCAGGGAGAGATCGTCTTTGATAGCAAGGGACGACCCATACATTTACACTCGACCGTGCAAGATGTAACCAGACACAAACGAACAGAAGAGGCCCTTCGGAAAAAAGACAGCGACATACGAAAAGCATATGCCGATGTCTTTAGCGCTGTTACGCAAGAGAAACTTTTGATCCTAACCGCGGAAGAAATTGACGGTGCTGTAGGGGAGCCTATCAGCCCCGCTTATTTTGTTTCCTCATTCGAAAAAGTGTCAGGTTCCCGAACTCACCTAAGAGAAGTTTTGAGGAAGGTCGGGATCAGCGAAGAAGAGTTGGATGAGATCATCATGGCCTCAAGTGAAGCCGTAACCAACGGTGTTAAACATGCTGACGGATGCGAAGTTCAAGTTTACCGTCTTCAAAAAACTTGTCAGATAAGAATCTCAGATAGGGGTCCGGGTATCGATTTCAGCAATTTGCCGAAAGCTACACTAGTTTCAGGATTCTCAACCAAGAAATCTCTTGGTATGGGGTTTAGCGTGATTCTGGAAATATTCGATCGTGTTTTATTGGCCACGGGTAAGGAAGGCACAACGCTTGTTCTTGAGACCGGCGGTTGCGAACAAGCAGAATCCAATGAGAAAGTTTTGTGATTTACTTATTGCCCACCCCTGAAGAGTGCTCGTTCAAACCGCACTCTTCAGGGGACTCTTCAGGGGACATGACGTTATTTATTGAAAATGCCTTTATTTTGTGGAATCGTTTCTCTCTTTAGGCAGCGCGCCTAGCCTGCGTGTGAGCTACTTCCTCCGCCGCGGATGGGCGTATAGCCAGATAGATCAGGGAGCCAAAGAGGGGTAAAGCAAGAGCCAATGCCAGCCAGCCCACCTTGCCCCAACCGCTCACATCACGTCGTGTGAAAACATCGACGATAACGGAGACCCAGAGAATAACGATCGGAACATAGACGAAAAAGAAGAGAAACCAGTTCCAATATGGCAAACCATAAATCATAATTCATTCCTCCTTAACCATAGTTAATACAATGATATCCTCGATATGCTAAAAATAAACCTGCGGGCAAACCCCTAATCCTTCGCGCGCGTCGGCAACTCGGCTGCTTTTTCTTTCTCGCGCGCTTCATTGCTCATTGTTTTGGTATGCTGACCGTAAGCGGCGATAAGGGGATTGGCGCTGGCGCCGTGAGCGAATACACTTAACAGAACTGTTGTGATTACGATAAGTTGGATCTGCTCTAAACCCGGAATCTGCGGAATCTCTTCAACGACGATCAAACCGAGAACGATGGAAGCCAGGCCTCTCGGGCCAAACCATCCCAGAAATAGAGTAGTACCGCCGCGCAGATGTTTGCCGATAAGGGAGATCGCCACCGGCAACATCCGAATCAAGGTTAAACTGAGTACGGCGT
>JAUVQD010000215.1 GCA_030598355.1 Actinomycetes bacterium | reverse complement strand
TAGAGCGCCTCTTATTCGTTTATATGTCAATACTTTGGTCGTGAAACTCAAGCTTTTTGTCGGTTGGTAAATAATTTCGGGGACACAATACTTAATTAAGGGGACATGTTCTTAATTCGGTTTTCAGAATTAAGTATTGTGTCCCCGAAATACCAGAATTTGTCCCCGAAATACCAAAGTGAGGGTTTATGGCACAAAAAGGCATAAAGATAGCGATTTCCGGCAAAGGCGGCGTTGGCAAGACATCGCTTTCAGCCGCTTTAGCCAAACTATATCAAGAGTCTGGTTTCCAGGTCATAGCTGTGGACGCCGACCCTGATGCCAACCTAGCGGCAGCTCTTGGCGCCAGCGTTAAAGACACAGAGGCCATTGTGCCCATAGCCAAGCTTCGCGAAGAGATTGTCGAGCGAACAGATGCCGAGCCGGGTGGCCGGGGAGGTTTTTTCAATATTAATCCAAAAGTAGACGATATTCCGGAAAAATATTATCTCGATGTCGAGGGCATAAAACTGATGGTTCTCGGCACGATCGACGACCCGGGAGCCGGCTGTATCTGTCCGGAGAGCGCTTTGCTGCGGCGTCTAACTCAGCACTTGATAGTTGAACGCAACGATGTCGTTATTCTAGACATGGAGGCGGGAATCGAGCACTTAGGCCGGGCGACGGCTCAAGCGGTCGATATTTTGATTGTGGTTCTTGAACCAGGTCAGCGCAGTCTTCAGACGGCGCGTAAGATAAATGACTTGGCAAAAGGCTTGGGCATTCCAGTTGTGGGATTGGTCATAAATAAGATTTCCGATGATAAACAGTATGAATACCTCAAACAGGGCTTACCTGATCTACCAATCCTTGGGATTATCAACTTCCGCCCCGAACTAATAGAGATTGATATGGCCGGCAAGCCAAGTTGGTCGGATAGTGTCTTCATGGATCAGATTAAACCTATCTGGTCGGCGATTGAAGCACGAAAATAACTGTTCCTTAAAATGATTTGCATAGTTTTTGCTCATCCACCGGAAGTAAAAGAGCTTAAAGATCTTATTGAACAGTCAAGATCTGACCTTGAGATAGTTTGGCTAAGGTGGCGTCGCGAGACGGATCGCCCTTTGATCGCTTCGCAAATGAAATTTGATTTGATTCTCAATGTGGGATTTGCCGGCAGACTAAATGAAACCCTCGCTCTGGGTGAAGTCGTTCTGGTGAACGCGATTAAGAGGGCCTCAACAAATGATCGGCCGGATCAATTGCGAAAGATTGATAACGTAAGTCGATTTGCCGACAGCCACAAAATACGCTCTGCTTCACTGGCTACTGTTAGCGAACCCGTGACAACCCCAAAAGCGAAGCAGTTGCTTAGAAGCGGTGGCGCAGACATTGTCGATATGGAAGCTGCCCATTTGCTTCGCATAGCCAACGAATCAGGTCTTCCTTTTGCCTCTTTTAAGGTGATTTCGGATAATGCCGACGCCGGATCATGGGATACTATCAAAAAGCACAAGCATGAGTGGGCGACAAATTTAGCGGCAGTGGTCTATGAGTTCATACAAGCATATTAAGCGCCGGGGTGAAGATTGAGCTTTTGTGAAGGTTCGATGAAAGTCACGGTCATAATTCCAGTATTCAATCGAGCCGAGCTAGTTCGGCGAGCGGTCGACTCAGTGTTGGCTCAGACGCAAAGACCGGAGCAGATAATAATCGTCGATGACGGCTCGACTGATGACCTGAGGCTAAGCTTGCGAGAGATTGCGAACAGCGATCTGATAAAGATTATCCATCAGCAAAATACCGGGGTCGCGGCGGCTCGCAATGTTGGTATCGAGGCGGCCCGGACCAATTGGCTGGCATTTCTGGATTCTGATGATTGGTGGCTGCCGGAAAAATTAAGTAAACAAATCTCGTGGCATAATGCCAACCCCGAATATTTGATTTCTCAGACCGATGAAGTCTGGATCAGGAACGGGCACCGCGTTAATCCTAAGAAATATCATCAAAAACAGAATGGAGAGATTTTTTATCTGTCCCTGGATCGTTGTCTTATTTCACCCTCGGCGGTTCTCTTGAGTCGCCGGCTTCTGGATGAAGTCGGTTTGTTTGACCCGTCGCTCCCGGCTTGTGAGGATTATGATTTGTGGCTACGAATTACGGCGCGGTATCCGGTTGGTCTCGTTCCGGAAAAGCTGATTATCAAGACCGGCGGCCACGCGGATCAGCTCTCTCGAAAATATTGGGGCATGGATAGATTTAGGGTCAAATCGATAATGAAATTGCTGAGATCCGGAGACCTAACGAAAGCTCAGTATCAGGCGGCCTTGGATGTTTGTGAGAAAAAAGTCATTATCCTGAAAAATGGCGCGACAAAGAGACGCCGCGTCGCTCTTCAAGAGGGTGGCTCATGAGATACACGGAGATAACGCCTGGTCTTAAGATCTCAGCAGTTGGTATGGGTTGTTGGGCTATTGGCGGACGTCAATGGGGCGCCGTTGATGACAATCAATCAATTGAGGCAATAAAGGTAGCCAGAGCAAAAGGAGTCAATTTTTTCGATACTGCCGATATTTATGGGTTTGGCCACTCGGAGGAATTATTGGGAAAAACAATTGGCGGCGATCCGGAGGCTGTCATTGCAACAAAAGTCGGTCTGAGCTGGAACAAAAAGGGGAAGATTCGCCACAACCTGTCCGCGGAATATATAAGGCGAGCTTGCGAAACGAGCCTGAAGAGGTTGAATAGAGAGACTATCGATATCTATCAAATTCATTGGCCGGACCCGGCTGTTTCGCTAGACGAAACTCTTGGAGTATTGGAGTCTCTTGTTCAAGAGGGAAAAGTTCGCTATGTCGGTGCTTGCAACATGCCACTCGATGATATAGAAAAACTAATAGGGTATCCGTGGTTCGTCTCATATCAAGGCTTGTTTCATCTTTTCGATCAAGAAGCCAGAGAGGAGATCATTCCTTTTTGCCGGCAGCATGATCTTAACTTTATCGCGTATGAACCATTAGCGAAGGGGTTGTTGACCGGCAAGTTTACCGAGACACCCGCATTTGGACTTGGCGACCACCGAAAGTACGACAATCGATTTGGCTCTGAGTTTCCGGACTTAAAGGCCAAAGTAGAGCAAGTAAAGGATGAG
>JAUVQD010000187.1 GCA_030598355.1 Actinomycetes bacterium | reverse complement strand
AGGTCGGACTCCAAGCCATGTTGACCCGAAGTGCTGGGTGGTTCAATAAAATCGACAACTGTTCTCTGAGCAGGCCCTGGCTCTCCGGCTTATCCTCAACGAGTCGCGCCAGAGAATCATTGATAAAAGTACCATCGGGAAGTTGATTCTTCGGTTGATGTAAATTCCAGAGAATGGCTACCGGCAGGGGGTCTTTTGGTTCGAGAATAACCAAAAAAGAGCGGTCAACGAAAGTTTGCCGATTTGACATGGTTAATCCGACTTCGGCCGGATAGACACCCTCGCTTAAGCCAAGGGCGGCTAGGTCTCGAGTTAGATTGATTTCTGTTAGTCCCGCAGACAATGATTTGAACCATTGTTGGGTAATAATTGGCGCAGCCTGCTTTTTGAAGGCTGTTTCAATTGTTTCTCCGGCTTTTAGGGGTGGAAAGATCGAAAGAGCTATTTTTGTGTAGTCAAGCGTCTCGGAGGAGTCGTTCGTTACCTTAACATTCGCCGAGAAAACCTCGGAACGGTTGTAAAAAGTTTTATCGAATGTCAATCTTATGGCAGGCGAAGCTTGTGTCTCAGTAATGCCAAAACGCATCAACAAGGCAGCTAGCAGCAGTACGAGTGTTAATCTACGACAATTGCTCAAAAGTGTCTCCAATATCTTTTTAGAAAATTGAGGAGTCTTCTCATTATAGGATAACTGCCGGTCAGAGTGATAGCCCCTATCGTGCTGACCTGAGGGGGTCGAGCGGAGGAGTATTTTGGGGTATGATCTTCAAAAATCGACTTGCACTGTTTTGGGTTTTCTTGATTAGCAAAATAAGTTAATGATTAAGGAGAAAAATATATGGGAGATGCGAACCGCGAAGAAAAAATTGAGATTCCAGAAGTTTTACCGCTCATCCCATTAAGAGATTTGATTATCTTTCCGAATCTCGTTGTTCCTCTTTTTGTTGGTCGCGAACGGTCAATCAAAGCGCTGGAAGAAGCGATGCGTATGGATCATCTGGTTGCGCTTGTAGCGCAGAAAGAGGCCGAGACACAGGAGCCTGCAGAAGGTGATCTCTATGAGATCGGTTCAGTCGCCACGGTGATGCAAGAATTGAAACTTCCTGATGGTACCGCAAAAGCGCTTGTCGAGGGGATTACCCGAATTAAAATTGAGGAATTTGTTCAAATCGATCCTTTTTTTAGGGTCAAAGTTTCAGTTGTAGAGGCGCCAGCGAAAAAGACGGTGGAAACACAAGCGCTTATGCGCAACCTTGTCGCCCAGTTTGAGCAAACCGCGAGGCTAGGCAAGCCTATCCCGCAGGAAGTTCTTTTAGCCTCAATGAATATTGATGAACCGGGGCGGCTAGCGGATTTTGTTGCTTTTCATCTCAATTTAAAAGCCGAAGAAAAGCAGCAAATACTTGAAGCTATGTCCGATCACGCGCGTCTTGAGCTAGTCGGCACATTTTTAGGCAAGGAACTTGAGATTCTGGAGATCGGTAGCAGAATTCAATCAAGGGTGAAAGAACAGATGACGAAAACCCAGCGTGAGTATTTCCTTCGAGAACAAATGAAGGCGATACAGAAAGAGCTTGGGGTCATGGATGAACAGCAGGCCGAGGTTGACGAGATCAAAACAAAAATCAAAGACGCCGACATGCCTGAGGAAGTTGAGGAAAAGGCGCTAAAAGAGTTAGGCCGACTTGAGAAGATGCCGGCTGCCGCCGCTGAGACCGGGGTTATCAGAACCTATCTAGATTGGCTTATCGGGATTCCCTGGAAAAAAGAGACAGCGGAAAAACTCGATCTCAAAGAAGCTCAGGCGATTCTTGACACCGATCACTATGGATTGGAAAAAGTTAAAGAAAGAATCCTCGAATATTTAGCTGTTCACAAACTAACCGAGAAAATGCGCGGCCCAATTCTCTGTTTTGTCGGCCCTCCGGGGACAGGAAAAACATCAATTGGCCGATCAATCGCGAGAGCGCTGAATCGTAAATTCATCCGGGTGTCGCTCGGCGGTATTCGCGATGAGGCGGAAATACGCGGTCACAGGCGCACATATGTGGGCGCGCTGCCTGGCCGCATTGTTCAATCAATATCTCAAGTTGCAGCCCGCAACCCTGTCTTTATGATGGACGAGATAGATAAAGTCGGAGCTGATTTTCGAGGCGATCCGACATCGGCTTTACTCGAAGTTCTAGACCCTGAGCAAAATAATTCCTTTAGTGACCACTATCTTGAAGTGCCTTTGGATCTGTCAGACATAATGTTTATTACAACAGCTAATCTGCTTGATCCAATTCCTCCCGCCCTTAAGGACAGAATGGAAGTAATTCATTTCCCCGGGTATACGGAAGAGGAAAAGATAAAAATCGCTCAGCAATATCTTGTGCCCAAACAGATAAAAGAGCACGGTTTGGCAAAGAAACACCTATCCATTGCCGAAGATGGTCTCCAGAAAATCATTCGCGAGCACACAAGGGAAGCTGGCGTGCGTAATCTAGAGAGGAAAATCGCGGCGATCTGTCGCCAAGTCGCCCGGCGCATTGTGGAAGGTAAGGCCAAGAGCGTCAAAACATCGGCTTCAAATATGCAAGAGTTTCTAGGACCGGCGCAGTTTCGTTATGGTATGGCTGAGGAGAAGGATCAAATTGGACTGGCCACCGGACTTGCCTGGACAGAAGTTGGCGGCGATGTCATGGGAGTTGAAGCAACGGTTTTAAAAGGAAAGAGCGAGCTTCTGCTGACCGGTCGTCTTGGAGATGTGATGAAAGAGTCCGCCACAGCCGCGGTCAGCTATATACGTTCACGCGCTACTGATCTTGGAATAGACGATGATTTTAGCAAGAATCTTGATATTCATATTCACGTGCCCGGCGGCGCTATTCCAAAAGACGGACCTTCGGCTGGAATTACAATGGCGGTGGCTTTGATATCTGCTTTGACCAAAAGGCCGGTTGATAGAAGTGTCAGCATGACCGGTGAGATAACGCTGAGGGGACGGGTTTTGCCTATAGGAGGCATCAAGGAGAAAGTGCTGGCTGCTCATAGAGCGGGGATAAAAAAAGTAATCATGCCTCGTGATAATGAAAAAGATCTTGATCTCGTACCTAAAAACGTGCGAAAAGAACTGAAGTTCATTTTCGTTGATCACATGGACGAAGTCCTTGCCGCCGCTTTTCCAAAACGCGGTCGCGCACCTAAAAAAGCAGCAAGGGCCGCAAGCTCTTCTTGAGTGCAAGTTTTTGATCACTTAGCCCTTGGGTATATTCAATTTCTATGAAACCAATTATTGAAAAAGAATTATGTATCGGGGATGGGATTTGCGAAGACATCTGTCCGCAAGTCTTTAAACTAAAAGACGACGGCTTCGCGCATGTGCTGAACGAAAACCCCGACTCCGACTTTTGGGCAGCAGTAGAAGAAGCGGTTCTAGAATGCCCGACTGACGCTATTGTATTGGAAGCCTACGGGCCCGAGGAAGAGCTGGCAGCTTGATTGTTTCAGTTTGTCTTTAGCCTATTCCGCGTCCTCAATAATAATTGCCGAAGTAGGACATTCTTCCACTGATTCTTCAATCTTGTCGTTCAGATTCTCTGGAGGGTCTTCGTCGATAACATAGGCCAGACCATCATCTCTTAGCTCGAAAACCTCCGGACAGATTTCCTCACAGATACCGTCCCCTATACATTCCTCAGCGTTAATTTTTGGCTTCATACTACTTACCTCCTGTTTT
>JAUVQD010000172.1 GCA_030598355.1 Actinomycetes bacterium | reverse complement strand
TATTTGACATTCCAAAAAGACCCACCGTCTAAAAACAACACGAAAGGGGATGCGACTTTTGAGGCAGTTAATATCAATAATTATGATAAGCGCAATGGTCATTTTCTTTGTACCCGCGGTCACAGTTTCCGCTGACACTCCTGTTTCGGGGAGAACAATCATGCTTGACGCGGGCCATGGAGGTTTTGACCCCGGCGCCATCAACCCACGAACCTCGGTGGCGGAAAAATGGATTAACCTGGCCGTTGTTCATCGGCTTAATGATAAGCTAGAAATCGACGGCGCGACCGTTTTATTAACGAGAAACGATGATCATTTTGTCGGCTTAAAGGAGCGAGCGGCCCTCTCGAATATGCTTAGGCCCGATGTATTTGTCAGTGTCCATCACAATAGCTCCGACAGTCCCATGTCAAATGGTACTGAAACATATTGGACGAATCAAAACTCGTACGCGCTGGCAGATTCTTTAAACTCATCTCTGGTTCAAAATATGCACACAGCCAATCGTGGCGCCCAGAAACGAAACTTGGCCGTAACCCGGCTTGCCAACGCGCCGACGACATTGACTGAAGCATCATTTATCACGAGCGATGCTGAATCGAACGCGTTTATCAACCTTGACCGGGTTGAACAAGAGGCCACCGGCCTCCAAGAAGGTCTGATTAATTATTTTGCGAATCGCACTTAGTTCTTTTAGATAAATCAGAGCCGCCTCTTTTTTAGGGGGGGTTCTTTTTTTTACCAATTTTCGACCTGGCGCACCAGCATAACTTTGGCTACAATAATTACGTGCCCAATAATTACTCAAAACCACTGACTTATGACAACGCCGGCGTTATTCCCGCTAATGAGTCCTCGGGAATGACCGGTTTGCTCAAATCTATTAAAAAGACATTCGAAATCAGGCCTTCGGCCCTCGAACTTGGCTATTTCGCCAGCGTTATCAAGATCGGTGGCGGCAAGGGCATCGCTATCGCCACTGACGGTGTCGGAACAAAAATACTAGTGGCTGAGGCTTGCGAAAAATACGACACGATCGGAATTGATTGTGTCGCCATGAATGCTAACGATATTATTTGCGTAGGCGCCGAGCCGCTTTCACTCGTTGACTATATTGCTGTCCAGGAGATGCGTGACGACCTTCTGTCTGAGTTGGGAAAAGGCTTATTTAGAGGCGCTGAATTAGCTAATATCAATATCCCGGGCGGGGAAATCGCGCAACTGAAAGAAATGATAACCGGGCTCAAGCCTGGTTCCGGGTTTGATCTGGTTGGCACTTGTGTTGGTACGGTTGATCTGGACAAAATACTGATCGGTCAAGACATCATGCCCGGAGATTCTATCATTGGGATAGCCTCAAGCGGCATACACAGCAACGGCCTCACTCTTGCCAGACACGTCCTTTTTGAAAAGATGAAGCTAAAAGTAACGTCACATCAACCGGAATTCGGCCGCTCCGTGGGTGAAGAGCTGCTTGAGCCGACCGCAATTTATGTCTCTGAGGCGATGGAACTACTAAATGCTGGAATTAAGATCAAAAGTTTTGCCCATATCACTGGGGACGGCCTCTTTAACCTAACTAGAACAAAAGCCAAAGTAGGCTTTAGAATCACCGATTTACCCGAAATGATGCCAATTTTTTCCGTCATCGCCGACGGAGGACCGGTGGAGCCGGAAGAAATGTGGAGAGTCTTCAATATGGGAATCGGCTTCTGTGTCGTGGTAGACCCGGCCGATCAAGCACGCGCACTTGAAATCTCAAGTAGGAACCAACACGCACAGGTCATTGGCCATGTCATTGAAGACCCTGAACAACACGTTTACATTGAGCCGCAAAATCTAGTAGGCACCCCGGCCACGTATTTCAAAAAGATCAAATAACGCCCGCAAAACAGAGACTTTAAGGCACCACCTTCGTATTTGACAAATCTATTTAGGGCGCTATACTTTCATTTGCTGATCTTAAACCTGCAGGTAAACGATAAGAGAAGCATTTCGAAATCGGGCGCTATGCGCCTTTCCAGCTTGGCCTTAAGGCCCAGGCAGACAATCCAACAAAATGTGATTAGATGTCTTTGCTTTTTAGCAGGTCAAGCGATATCAAATAAGTATAACGAGGAGTGGTATTATTAGTATTTGGTGGACAAGACATTGGCAACAAGCCTCAGGGGTGATAAAGCAGCTTTACAAAGCCGAACGTGAGCTCTTTACACACTGCCTCACATTTGTGGTCCTTATGGCAATGATTGGCTCAGCCGGTTATGTAGACGCTAGATTCCGGCCAAAAGAAGCCCAGGCAAACTTGGTGCAAGTAGTCAACGCTCAAGTTGATCAGAAAAAGAACGCGGAGAAACCTGAACCTAAGGCCGACTCAGCTCCGGCACCTGAAGCCGAACCTATTGTTGTAGACGAGGTAGATCCAAACCTCCCGCCTCCTTTGACACAGGGCACACAAGGCTTAAGTCCTGAACTAGTGCAACGTTTTGATGCTTTCAGAACATTCATATTCCAGAAATATAGTGTTGTCTTAGAGGTTCGCAGTGGTTATAGGAGCTACGAGGAGCAAGCGATGCTTTACAGGACCTTGCCTGCGGGTCGGGCCAACCCACCGGGGCAATCCAATCATGAAACCGGGGAATCCATCGACTATACGAACTATTCTGTGGAACACAACCAGCATTTGGGCATGTTTGGCCTCAGGGCTCCATTTCCGGGCAAAGAGGATTGGCACATACAGAGAGTTGAAGTTGGTTAGCTAGTTACATAAATCATCATGGCTTTAATATACTAGACCGGCCGGTTGCAAAATGGTCGGTCTAGTTTTATGCTCAATAAACAAGCGACTGTTTTAGAATTTCGTAGGTGAGGGGAAAGATATAGATATGAACGATAGGATAGATATATGAAGCTTGAACGAGAGGATAGATATATGAAGCTTATTCGTCCGATTTTGCTCTTTTCCTTAATGATAATCGCGATATCGTTCAATCTCTCTTTTGCCCACGCGGCCGAGTATATGAGCCGCGACCAAGTCACCATAACCAGATCAGTCCACGACGATCTCTATATCGCCGCCGGCGAAATTACTATCGAGGGGGACGTCGAGGGCGATCTAGTCGTTGTTGGCGGCACCATTATTGTTAACGGTGATGTCAGTAACGACCTTTTTGTTGGCGGAGGCAGTGTGACCATAAATGGCGCTGTCGGCCATACCGCGAGAATCGGTGGAGGCCAAGTTATTTTTAATAGCCGCGTTGGTCGAGACCTTTTAGTCAGCGGCGGCACCGTCTCTTTGGGCAATAAGACACACATACGTGGAGATGTTATAGCCGGCAGCGGCACTTTTAGATCATCCGGCACTATCGCCAAAGATCTGATTGGCGGATTTGGGGACGCGACTTTAGAAGGACCAATAGGCGGCGACGTAAGAGTTGGCGTCGACCAGCTAACAATCGGGCGTGGCGGAAGAATCAAGGGTGACTTAAAATACACCAGTGCAAATTCAGCAAAACTTTCATCAAAAGCCCAGGTCTCTGGAAAGATTGTTCATCGCAAACCCCCAAAGCCGAAGAAAAGAACTGTGCCTGTCCTAGCAAAAGTCTTAGGATGGTTGTGGCATTTGGCATCGATGATCGTTATCGGGCTGGTTATAGCGTTGCTCTTCCCGAAAAGCCTTAAGGGTGTTGAAAAAGCCCTTTCAAACCAACTCTGGCCTTCTTTGGGGATAGGCTTTGCCGGACTTTTTCTGGTGCCCATCGCGATAATGTTCGTCCTTTTTACTGTCATCGGAATTCCACTGGCCCTGATAACACTAGCCCTATACCTAATTGCCCTCTATTTGTCACAGATTTACGCCGCCGCCTCTATCGGGTCAATAATATTAAGACGATTGACCGGGCGAGAGCTTTGGTT
>JAUVQD010000148.1 GCA_030598355.1 Actinomycetes bacterium | reverse complement strand
GTGGGCGATACTGGATTTGAACCAGTGACCTCACGGATGTGAACCGTGCACTCTAAACCACTGAGCTAATCGCCCGTCTACGTTAATTTACATTGAAACGGCAGGAGCAACAAGACTAGCTGGCAATTGACGGATGAATACAAAAATCCTATCATGTGCACAGCTAAAGTGAGTACGTTAAGTATTTCCCTTCTGCGGTCGATAAAATATTGAAGCTTTAGTTAGATGTAAAAGATGGCGTAATCGCGACCACGGAGACACACATATGGCGTCTGCTGTAAAAGTAAAAGAAACGAGCCTGCTTGTTGTTGAAGAGCACGATCTTCTGCGCGAAGGACTTGAGTCTATCTTCAGGCAGGAAGAAGATTTCAACATAGTCTGTTCAACCGCGAGCCTAAGTGAAGCTGTGAAAAAAGCTGCCAAGTTGCAGCCGCAGATAATCATTCTTGGAATTGATCTTGATTTTGACAGCCCTGATATATTTACGGAATTAACCGAAAAACAACCGGAGACAAAAATATTGCTTCTGGCCCCTCCCGGCAAAGAGCAAATTGTCGCAGATGCTTTCAAACGAGGAGCCAGCGGTTGTGTCCTTACGAATGTGATGGCCGATGATCTTATTCAGGCTATCCGTCTGGTAATCCGAGGCCAAATGGTTTTGCCTCACAACATGGCCAGACAAACGCTAGTGGAAAGAAGAGCGAAACCGCGAGATCTGCCAGAACTGACCATTAGAGAACTCGAGATATTGCAACTGATGGCCAATGGTTTGCGCAATAAAGAAATCGCATCTGATCTCTTTATAAGCGAAGTTACGGTAAAGACCCATATCAGTAGAATCTTTAAAAAGCTCGGCAAGAGCAATCGAACCGCCGCTATTCTTCATGGTCACCAAAAAGGCTGGATCAACCTTCCCTGAAATAAGCAAATCCGGTCCCTTTTCTCAGGTAGTCAATAAAACCTTTGTAATACTTTATATGTAGCCCGCCTGGTCCTTTCGGCTCACACATTGGCCTCTAAATCATGTTTAGATTTACTTCTCTTGACGCTCGATTTCCACCTTGTGCCTGATGTTCTTCCCTGGCTGCTTATGACATCATCAATGTTGCAGTCAATCAATTTTTAGATTTTGTAGTTAAAGGAATTTCTGTGGATAAAGTAAGCGTCTTACTAGCAAGCTCGTACAAAGGTTTACGCCAAAGTCTAAGAACGTTGCTTGAGAACGAGGGTTGGATCAACGTAGTTGGCACTTCAGACTCAATGACTGAAGCAGTGGAGCTGACGGAGAAGTATTTGCCGCAAGTAGTTGTGCTCGACTATGAGCTTGCGGGCAGCAACATGCGGATCGGGCAAAAACTCCTTGATATTGACCCGGACATCAAAATCATTGTTCTTAGTGTTTTTGATTATGTCGGTCAAATAGGCACGGAGGACACACCGGGTAACGAGCACGACTTGGCATCGGTCGAGTGGGTGTCAAAAAATTCGAATCCAGCTGACCTATTGAAACTGATTTCCGGCAACCGCCAGAGACGTATTCATTAGAGCAGCGACGGTCTATTTAACAAAAAGAGAATTAAAGTTCTGGCTCAGGCATCAGCAAAGAATAACGGGGGTTTATGCCTGAACTGAGCGTTTGATGGATCGTAACAAGCTAAAAAACCGGCCCTTAACCGGGTCGGTTTTTTATTTCCCTAAGATGAGTAGCTTCCGGCTAAGCGGACAATCCCTTAAGATATTTTAGCCTGGCTCTCAGAGCACGTAACTTTCGCAATCTTCTGCGAAGCTCTTTTAATTGATATGGTTTGGCGTTGTTTTTCTTAGCTAAGGTTAATCTGGTTTTTGTACCTTTTAGTCTTCCTATTTTGACCTTAGCATTGCGTATCCGTTTTTGTGTTAGTTTTGAAACCGTTTTAGGCTTAACTTTTGCTAATTTCGGGTTTTCAGCTAGATCCATTGTGAACATCAGGCCATATGGCCCACCTCCAATAACACCGATGCCGACATGATTGAAATCCGGATCCATCATGTTTCTATAATGACCGGGGCTCTTCATCCATAGATCAAAAGCAATCTCTACTGTACTCGCGCCAGCGATGTTTTCACCAATACTAGTCCAACCAATAAGTCCGCTCCTTTTTAATCTGGTGGCCAGGTTCGTGCCATCTGGTGCAACGTGACTAAAATAGTCCTTTTCGATCATATCCTTACTGTGACGCCGGGCGGCCTTCACTATGCGGCCACCATTTTTCAGCGGTTGCAATCCGTGGCGACCTCTTTCCGCGTTCAACAGTTTAAAAACTTTTTGCTCATGACTGTTCGGGGAGGCCATGACCATCGAGGTCATTGCCAGAAAACTAAGAAAGGTCAAAACTATCAGTGGCATTACCACATTCTTTTTCATTGCGCTCCTCTTAAACCTTCAAAACCTCGACGATCTTTCCTTCTTCCTTATTGATATCGGCACCCAACAGGTGTTTTTGTGGATGTACTTTGGTACAGGTGCCCATCCATCTCTTTTTTGGGGATATAGAAACGAGAAAGAATCCCGAGGAAGCGAGTTGGCAATAATCGAAAAAAGGGCCCCTGAGATCACAGAGGTCACGACTGCAAATAATAGAGATCTTGATGGTCTTATAAACAAGACCATGAAGCTCCTGATGGCTTCCACAAACATTGATCACGGGGCGTTTATTCTAGCCGACCAATCAGATGTCGCTCTAATTAAGGTTTTCGGATATAAAAGTCGGAAAAAGTCATTTTGGGTTAAGGTTCTCAGGCTCGCGCTTAAGAGTGAGGGACTGTTTTTTACAGAAGCACTTGAAGATGGCGCGCCCGACAAGGCTTTATTACGCAAAATCGGAGTCTACGCCATTCTTCCTATCAGAACAGATAAAGAAACACTCGCAGCTGTGGCTCTCGGTAAGAAAGATTCATTAGAAAGCTTTAGCCGCGAAGACATCAACTTTCTAGAGTTCGTCGGAGCGCAAATGGCAATTGCGCTGGAAAACGCGATAGCTTTTATTGAAAAAGATAGCCGAATAGCAGAATTGCAATCCCTAAATAAAATGTTTCGCCACATTGAACATTTTCCCGATCTTGATGTGCTCGTTCAGGAAATACTTGATGAAGCTATATCTGTAACTATGGCAGACGGGGGATCGTTAATGTTGATTGACGAAACAAGCGAGAAGCTTTCAATTAAGGCCTCAAAACAACTTCACCCGTTGATTGCGCTGAATACAAGAATTCGAATTGGTCATGGGATCGCGGGCACAGTCGCTAAAACGCACTGCTCGCTAATAGTCAATAAATCCAACATCAAACGCTTTAGGCATGAGATGCAAAGAGACGATATTAGCTCTGCGATAAGCGTGCCGATGATGGCTGACCGCCAACTCATCGGAGTATTAAACTTAAACGGAAAGAAACGGCACGCCGTTTTTTCCCGGGAAAACTTAGAACTCATTGAGGCCTTCGCGTCTCAGGCCGCGGAAGCCATAATAAAAGCAGACCATTACCACCAAATTGAGAATCTTTCCCTGAAGAACGATGCCCAATTCAAAGAGTTTATCCGCGCCCTAGCAAGAACCGTAGACGCCAAAGATCCATATACCTATGGACACTCTGAGGCTGTAACCAGGTTCACGGTTCTGATTTCAGAGAAGATGGGGCTCAAGCAAGATGAAAAGCACTAAATTGAAATTGCCGGTCGCCTTCATGACCTTGGGAAGATTGGCGTTTCGGAGGTGATCCTAAATAAACCCGGCTTTTTGTCTAAAGACGAATATGAATCGGTCAAAAAACATCCAAAGATCGGAGCGACCAACGTGAGTACACAGATTCTTTGACTGAGGTCAGAAACCTGATCCTCTTTCCTCATGAACGTTTTGATGGATCAGGCTATCCGGATGGGCTGAAGGGCGAAGAAATTCCCTTACCGGCCAGAATCCTGACAGTGGCTGATTCTTTCGATACCATGATGTCCAAAAGACCGTACCGCGATTCATTGACGAAGACACAAGCGATAGCGGAGCTTATTAAGTGCAGCGGAACCCAGTTTGATCCGAAAATAGTTGAAATATTCTTAGGGATATTACGCTCTAAAAAGCTCAATGTGAACAAGCATGTTTTTAACGTACCGCCTAACAAGAAGGCAGCTTAAGAAGATTCGATCTCAGCGCAGATAAGATCGCCCATCTGAGTCGTGCCGACCTGCTTTCTACCTTCACTCATTATATCTGCCGTCCGCCAGCCGGCTTTAAGAACCGCGTCAACCGCACCCTCAATGGCCTGAGCTGGAGCGTCCAAATTAAAGGAATACCTGAACATCAGAGCAACCGATAAAATTGTGGCAAT
>JAUVQD010000121.1 GCA_030598355.1 Actinomycetes bacterium | reverse complement strand
TTCGTGCCATCCCAACTAACTTTTGCATTTGCTGGATCAACCAGGTATTTATTTTTCGTGTCTCCTGGTCTATGGAGGCTATGGCAATTGCCACATTGAAGACTATTCATCTTTGATTCCTGGTTGTGACTACTGCCGGCCAGAGTATCCTGAAAACGATTGCCTTTGTGACAACCGCCACATTCACCGCTTTCTACTTTTTGCGCTTGATCAAGTTCCCTCTTCGAGAGCTTATGACAACGTCGACAAAGTGAGTTCCTCGCAGAATCTTTGAAGTCTTTGATAACAACTGTGCTCCCGGTACCGTCGTGGCAAAGACGGCAGTTAAAAATTGTCGCGGCGACCCCAAGTCTTTTTTCCAGGTGACATAAACGGCAATTAGTAACGCCGGCGACGCGCGGCTTATGACCAATCTTGGCAAAAGGTGTATGCGTCGAATCGAGCTCAACAATTTCACTCACTTGACCACTGCCGTTGACGGCGGCAACTCCGTAGAAGTATTGATGGTCGGGAAGAACAGTCCGATCGTCAAACGAACCAATTTGATCTGACAAATCAACAGTGGCAATAGCGGCCGTGGTCTCAGCTAGCGAGCTCTCACTCCTAAATAAACGGTAAGCGCTTATACCGCTATCTCTATCGACCGCCTTAGACCAGCTAATCTGAGGCTCCCCCTCAATCAATTGAAGCTGCGTTTTTCCGGGGGCTCTCGGAGGCGTGGCGTCAAACTGATTAATGATCGCGAAGCTGCCGTCTGCACGCACGGAGTCAAATGTTACCGACTGGCCCGAAGTATCGTATGAATATAGATTGGAGCCCATCGGTTGCCAGGCCCGACCAACCTTCTTCGCTAGAACGGCTCCATCCGGATTACCGGGAACTCTTACGACTAAACGTCTAAGCGTTACAGTTGGGCTTGAGTCGAGCTCGAAAACGGGCAATGGCGTTATCGGAGCTTCAGAAGGCCTGCTGTTTTTAATGCTGATTTTTGTCCTTTTCTTTAACCGCGGCACGCTCATCCGGATCATGTCATTAGCGGTCGTAACCGTCGTTGCTTTTCCTGATCTCAAATTAAATACGGTACTGATTTTGTCATTGACCTTAGCAGTTGACGCTTCACTTTCGCTACCGCCCGCGTCTACGGCCCGGACGAAATAGAATCGCTTTCCCGGCACACCATAGTCGCCATCGACATATCGCGTTTCAGTCAGAGGCACTTTATTTACTAGCTCAAATGGGCCTTTTCGCCGCTTAGATCGGTAGACGTTATATCCCCCTTGAACGGGCGGGTTGAAATCCCGGCCCTTGTCAAAGCCTCTTGGTGGAGACCAGGTGATGCTATCTCCGCGACGAGTGGAAACTACTTTTACTTGCACTGGTTTGTCCGGAGGATGATCGGAGACATCGATAGTTCTAAAAGTCCACTTAAAATCTTTGTCGAGATTATTTCCAAGACGATCCTGAACGGCTTCATCGATGACAACCTTGTAAAGGGAGTCATAAGTTAAGAACTCAAATGGAGTCAACGAAACTGTCTTGGACAATGCGTCAAAAGCTACTTTTGTCGGGACAATGGTTCCATCTGAGCCCTTCAGGCTCACGGTCCCCGTGTTGATCGACAATTCATCGATACTAATCTCATCAAAATTAGCTGTAATCATAACCGAGATATTCACGTCATCTGCTCTATTATGGGGAAACGTCGAGGAAACTTTGGGGCCATCTTTGTCGTGGATAACCTTCGCTATACTCCCTTTTTCACCCGGGCGCGTAGCATTCATATAAGAGTCCCGCCACTGCCCGTATATCCTTTTCCGACCAGGCTTTTTCGATAATGTTATCTCGTGCTGGTCTGCGAATGGCTGATACTTCGCGTTCTTTAACTCTTCCAGGCTTTCGCCAAAGCGCATTTCTTGGGCATCGGAAATAATGTTCTCAATTCCAACTGTATCCGAAGCCGTTACCTGGACGTTATTTTGAAGCACAAACTGCTCTATCAGCGGAGCCTCGTTGTCCAGAGTTAGATAAGCGCCAGCTGGCCTCGGATCGATCGCCAGAAACGAATCTCTGGCAGCAGCCGTGAACAAATAGCGATCACCATTACCTTCAGGCAAAGGCCAACTCCATTCCCAAAAAACTTGCTTCGCGTCGGCTTTACTGAGCTTGGCTTCATTCGCGAAATATTCAACTGTCCAGCTGGCTGAGGCCGAGTCCCAATATTGGCCATTTGAATCTCTAAGCGAGACCCCGACTGAACTAATACCGTCAGGATCGGAGGCGATACCTGTAACCTTAAATACACCCTTTGAGCTTACATTTTCTATGAAAGTTTTTATTTTTGTTTCAGGCGGGCTAGGCTTAACAGCGGAAAAACTCCACTGGGTATTCTCTTTGAGCTCATTTCCAACAATATCCTTGATCCCGGACTCAATATAAGCGGTATACATCTCCCCCTCCACCAGCAGTGTTTCCGGGGTTAGCACCGCGGTTTTTGTCCGTGAATCATAAGTGACGGTTGCCGTAGTCCGCATGCCGCCTGTTTCAAGATAAAACGCTGGCATGGTAGTGATATCACTATTTATTGTCGCTGGGTCCAGACCACTTTCTTCGATAAATTTGACGCTTATTTTGGCATCAATGCTCACCGAATTAGCTTCAGGAGCCGGTTTCATATCTTTAACGACCGGTACCGCCGTATCCAGGCCAATCTTCGCCGGCAGACGAGAGACAGCCGCGTTCCCTTTCTTATCGAAAAACTCGCCGAATATTTGTTTTCGGCCGTCCCCTGCAGACAGTCTAAACTTTGCGGATTGGCGATATTTTATCTTACGAGCACCCTTGAGCGCTTTTCTGGACTCGGCAAAGCGCATGAATTTCGCGCCCCTGGCGTCTATTGTTAGGTCCACATCGCGATCTTTGACCCACCCGGAACTCTCAGTTTTGAATTCAGCTATTTCCGGCGCCACGTTATCGATGAACACATATTTTCCGGCTGGGGTTGGATCAACCGCGTCTTTGGCCATAGCCCTGGCCAGTAGAGAAATTCTGCCACCGTCAATAGGGGGCAAAACTAACGCTTCATACCAAGAGAATCTGCCGGCCGCAATCGGGGTGACCGTTCCTTTTTGCCAGCTGGGCTCGGGTGTCCATGTGGCCTCACGACCCCCCCAAAACCGACCGTCTTCACGACGTATTGCCAACTCAACGGCTCTCAGATTTCCGGAGGCAACCCCCGATACTCTCGCGCTTCCCCCGCCGACTTCGACCTCTCCATCGATTATCGAGGTTTCCATCTTTAGATCGTTCGCACTGGGTGAAGCAGCTAAAAGTGTCGGAAAAGCGACCCCCAAGCCTATTATTAAAATGAGCAAGAACCTTTTCACGTAACTGGTCAACTACCCATCTTAGATGCCTGGTCCTTTAAGTACAGATTGTCCGGCTCTGCGACCAAGCCCTGAAGATACGCCTCCTTGGCTTTCTCAGCCTCACCAAGCAATTGAAACGTGTCTCCTAGTTCAGCATAGATAACGGCTGCATAAATATCATTTTCAGGTAAGGTCTCGATCGCTGCTTGCCACTCCAAAGCTGCCTTCTTGTATTTCTTTAGTTTTACATAAGCCTTGGCCAATTCAATCCTGAAGAGCATTGACTTCGGTCTTAACTCAACCGATTTGAGAAGATATTCAACTGCTTTTATGTCTTTGCCGACCATGGCAGCCAAGAGACCCAATTTGTAGACGCGATCAGCCCGAGGACCGTTGATGTCATGCGCTCGCCTTAGCTCAATGTATGCTTTTTGTCCGTTTCCATCGCGCCAATAGATATCTGAGACCATTTCGTGAACCCGCCAATCCTTAGGGTTTAGCGCCAGGGATCTCTCCAGGTATTCTAAAGATTGTCTGTATTTGTTCGCGCTATATAACTTTTCTCCTTTAAGTTTCAGGTCGCGCGCACTTTGAGTCGGCGCAGGCGTAGATGAATTAACCGACCAGAGATAGCCGGCACCCAAAAGAGTCACTAGACTCAGAGCGGCTAGAATTAGATAAAATCTTTTCATTAGCGGGCGCCTGGTACTTGATAATGCCAAGCTCCTCGATCAGAGTAGATAAACGAAGGATCATCGGCCTGATGACAACTCAAACACAACTCATCCCGATCGCGTCTTTTCAATCTCGTTATTCCAGTGCCCATCGGGTTATGACAGCTTGTGCATCTTAGATATCCGCCCCGCCACGGGTCTTGCCATTCAAAGCCAATTGGATGCGCAAAATACCGCCTCGGCCCATGACAGGTCAGACAGAGCGCGATTACCTCTTTTTGAATAAGCCCCTCATAATCAGATCCGTGCGGGTCATGACAATTTAAGCAACTGCCGATACCGGCTTCCGGCTGGTACTCGGAAGCGTTATTAAGCACCTTATTGTGGCCTATATTTTTATAGTTCCCCTTGACATCTTCGTGACATAAATAACAGATTTCATTCTTTTCCAAAGAAGCCACCAACAACTTCTTGTTCTCAGACGCGTGCGGGCGATGACAGCCCAAACACAAGCCCTGCCGAAACGGTGGCATCTGCACTGGTTTTTTCTGCAATTTGGCAACTTTAAGATGACAGCTAAAACAAAGTTCAGGCGCCGGTTTCTTCAGCAATTTCTTGTACGGGGACCCATGTGGATCATGGCAAACCGGACAGTTGCCTTTCTCAAAAGGTTCCATTTTGACTGGCAAATCCATTAGGGTCGCGACACTCGGATGGCAACCCATACATAATACTTTCGGGTTCCGGCGAAGCAAAGGTTTTGCGTTTGACGCATGACCCCGGTGGCAACTTGTGCAATCTCCGGCCTTAAAAGGCGGATGTTGGTTCGCCCTCAAAAAGTACTTCGATATTTCCGGATGACAAGAAAGACATAGTGATTTGGTCGGAGAATTAAGCAAAAAGCGTTGATTTGACGCATGCGCTTGATGGCAGCTCAGACACTGCTTTTTCTTAAAAGGCGGCATGACGCCTGTCTTCTTGTTTTCGAGTACCACCAGGTCTTCATGGCAAGAACCAGCACAAAGCTTTTTTACGTTCATCGTAAGCTTTGATATTTTCGGAGGTCGCGGAGCTTTATCAGA
>JAUVQD010000130.1 GCA_030598355.1 Actinomycetes bacterium | reverse complement strand
CGTAGCCCAACCATCTGATGTCATCGCTAACGCCATGAGACTCAGCTAACGCTTGCAGCTCTTCTTTAAGGTTACCCTCTCCAACAAGAGTCAGCTCCACCTTTCCAAGCTTGGCTTTTATCTTCGGCAAAGCGGTGATTAAGTCGTCTATGCCTTTCCTGCCTATCAAACGACTAACACATACAAGCCGATACCTTTTTTCGGGTCGTCTGTTTTGCGCTGGAATAAATTCCCGACAATCAACCCCGTTGTGGATGATCTTAATATCAATATCGGGGGTTGTTTTTTTCGCCAACTGCCTCAGTCCTTCGCTGTTGGCCCAAACTCCGGACGAAGCGTTTAGTACACGTTTGAATACGGGCTTGAGAAAGCTGTTCATCCAATTAAAGCGCTTATTAAACCCCGGCACATCAGAGCCACGCAAAGAAACTATGTAAGGTACCCTTGATCGCAATCGATAGGCCATCGCCCCACATGGCAAAGCAAAAAAAGCGTGGCAGAGATCATATTTTTCCCCAGCAAGCAATTTGTTGATGTAGCGGGTTGCCAGAGACCAGTAGCTAAGTATTTCCCGCTCGGTCCAATAGTGTAGAGAGTCCTTCCTTATCGCCAGCTTATGCACCGATATACAATCAGCCACAGAGGTAATACTCTCTTTGCCTTCGTGAGAGCTGGTAACTAAGTCAATCTCAACCCCGCCAATCAACCCGAACTCGTTGAGCAGATAGTAGAGGGCGTTGGCTGCCCCTCCGCCTATTGGTGGGTATTCATAATTTAGGATCAAAACGCGCGGTGTCCGGCTCATTTAAGAAAACTACTTAGACTTCGATATCCTCGAGCACTCCCCCGGCGGCCGCCTTTACGCTTGAAATATCAAGGGTCGGCTGGGAGGCATCTCTGATGACATAAATGGGCTTACCCTGAGCTTCATAGTAAGCCCTGGTAACAAGTTCCCCTATTAAACCAATTGAAATAAGCTGTATTCCGGCCATAAACAAGAACAAGCTGAATGTCAGCATTGGATTACCGGTCAAGTCGACTTGCGAAACTATCTTCATCCCCACCGCGCCAAAAAACATTAAAAAGGCGCTACCGAAGCTGATCAAGCCTAGTTTACCAAAGAACTGAAGCGGCCTGGTGCGATATTCAAGCAAGAACTTTACATTCGCAAGATCGAGCAGCACCCTTGTTGTTCGTGACAATGTATATTTTGACGTGCCGAATTGGCGCGCCCGATGATTAACGGGCACCTCAGCTACTTTCGCTCCGCGCTCATTTGCTAGAGCGGGGATAAAGCGATGCAATTCTCCGTATAGGCGCAGATTCTTTACGACCTCCGAACGATATGCTTTAAGGGTGCAGCCGTAATCATGGAGCTTGATTTTTGTTAACCTTGATATGAGCCGGTTAGCAATCATCGATGGCAACTTCCGGCTTAACCATGAATCGCGACGCATATGCCGCCATCCGCTCACAACATCATTGCCTTCTTTTAACTTGTCAATGAGCAAACCGATGTCAGCTGGATCATTTTGAAGATCAGCGTCCATTGTGACAATGACGTTGCCGTGAGCCATATCAAAACCAGCGCTCAGAGCGGCTGTCTGCCCGAAGTTTTTTCTAAATTGGACGACTCCGACCTGCCTTGAGGTGGCTTGTATCTCTATTAATTTCTCGTTTGTTCCATCGGAGGAACCATCATCAACAAAGATAATTTCCCAGGGAAAGGGAAGAGCTTCGAGACTGGCTTTTAATTCTGTGAAGAGGGCCGAAATGCTCTCCACTTCGTTATATACAGGTACAACTATAGAGAGAGTTATGTCTTTGTCTTCCGGATAGTCAGCTACCCTCACTCAATCCTCCATTCAGATGCAGGTGGCTATTTTAAATCTGCTCACCTGAAGAGATCCGTTTTTCCAGCTTTCGCGCCTCCGCGAACCAAGTGATAACCTTATCGAGGCCTTCCTTTAAGCTCACTTTTGGCTCGTATTTTAGCCATGATCGGGCGTGCGCCAGCTCGGGGCGCCTCTGAAGCGGGTCATCTCCCGGTAAGGGTCCATAAACAATTTCCGATGCCGATTGACACATCGTTTTTATTGTTTGAGCTAGATCAAGGATTGTCATCTCCGCGCTATTTCCTAAATTCACAACCTTGACCGAGCCATCATCTTTCAGACCGCTCGTTACTTTTTCAAGAATTAACTCGAAAGCGTGAATAAGATCGTCAACATAACAAAAACTTCTTGTTTGACTACCGTCGCCGTAGACCGTCAATGGTTCGTCAGTTAAAGCCTGGTTTATAAAATTCGGAATCGCACGGCCATCGTTAATCCTCATCCTGGGGCCAAAAGTGTTAAATATGCGCCCGATAACCAAGACCAGATCAGTCTTTCTTTCGTATGCTACCGCTAATGCTTCAGCAAAACGCTTTCCCTCATCGTAACAGCTACGCACGCCTATCGGGTTAACGTTTCCCCAGTATTGCTCTGTTTGCGGGGTAACCAATGGATCGCCATAAACCTCTGAAGTTGAAGCAATGAAAATACCGCATTTATTTTCCGCCGCTATATCGAGAACGTTTCGACAACCAACTGAATTAGTCAACAACGTCTCGATCGGCAAAGCCGCATAATCGACAGGACTCGCCGGGCTGGCCAGATGAAATATAAAATCGTATGCGCCACTCGGCAGAGTATTTCGAATATCGTGTTCTATCAGTTTAAAGTTTGGTTTTCCCAACAGATGAGAGATATTTGCTTTGGCCCCGGTCATAAAACTGTCAACACAGGCAACCTCGTGCGTCAGCTCAACTAATCTTTCACATAAATGCGAGCCGATGAACCCGGCGCCGCCAGTAACGAGAATTCTCATATATCAGTACCTCTAATCTATTTGACCTAGCGTTAATATGATAGCAGAGTTTCCAGATAAACCCCTAGTATCCGGGCGAATCACTTCTATTACTTTTCGCCATAAATGGTTACTTCTCTCGATGGACTATTTGTACCCAAGTCCTTGAACCAGGCAACACCTAGCGCTACCAGATCTAGATCTAGCTGATAGTCTCCGGGTTTACGAGGAGTATTTATAAGATGGTTAGCTGAATAACTCTCGCCGGGCCCAACGTCATAAGCCAATGAAAAATCCTGCACCTCGCCGACCTGTTTTCCACCGGCGTCTTTGAAAGATGCCGCAATGTGGACTTCGCCCCGATCAAGCGGCAATAAAAGACTGGTGGCGGGATCAAACTTAGCTTGCCATATCGACTGTCCGGTGTTTTTGATCCTGACATCAACCTTCATCTTTGATCCAGACGGCGCTCTTTGACTAAGCTTAGCGCTAATGAATCGGCCCTTGAGGTCAGTGGCGTCAGTGCTCTTTGTTAAACCCTCGACGATCTTGACCTTCATTCTGAAGTGCTTCCGTCTCAAAAGGGGCGAGTCCAATGTAACTGCCAATCTATCTTTTCCAGCCAACTCCGGAGTTTTGATTTGCGCCCGCACCCAAGCTGTTTGCCGCGGTTTTATTACCAATGGAAAACGCGGGAATAGCGACTCCAATCGACCACTATCCCAGCTATAGCTGGCTGTAGGTTGTTCTTTGGTCGATATGACGAGACGATCGTTTGTTCTATTAGTGACCTGCCAAGCAATATTTATCGAATCTGAAGCACGGCCGGATTTTGGGCCCCGCATAGAGGCTGAGAGCACCGGTCGCGTTATCCTTGTTTCTTTCGGAGCCAGACTGAAAACGAAATCGTCGCCGAAACGCTTAATGAGATTGAGACCGGCTACACGTTGAGCCGGATCAATAAGTGTGTCTGATAATTGCTTGTTGTCAGACGTATGATAAACAACATAGTCAACGCCTACCTGGCGTAAGACATCCACCGATAACTTGTCTGGAAAACCGGAGGTTGTTTTAATTATCTGCTGATATTCCGGTGGAGTATATCCGCTGTAACCATTAACGATGCGGTTCCAATGAAAGGCAGAGAAGAAAACGTAGCGAACGTCTCTATCCCAACCCCCAATAATTGAATTCTTACTAACAGTTGCGGAAGGGAGCTCCATCACTACCTTGTTTTTTTTCGTGGCGAGCCATTTGTAGACTTTTGGGAGATTATTCGCCGCTGGCACCTCTGGCGATAAGGCAAACGGCCAACTAACTTGAGTGGCAAAAACCAAAAAAGCCGATATCGCAATCACCAAAAACCTGACCTCTTTTTTCACTTTTATCCGCTTACCAACTATTGAGATTAAACGGCTAAAGCCATATGAGGCCAGAATAATTAGAGCAAGTGTAACTATCAAACCAAACCTTGAGGGCACTCGCATCGCTTTGAATCCGGGAATAATTTTCCAGGCCAAAAGATACGGTAAGGAGATCTTGTCGCCATTTCTTATTATGAACGGGCCAAAACTAAGAGCTAGCGCTACCAGTCCGAGAATCAGATAGAAAAGCTTTATCCTGCCTGAAAAGAGCGGGGGTTCCTCACTGGAATCAAACTTAGTAAAGATCAGCGCCGCGGCGATGACGACGCCTACGACAGCGAAAATACCTGGAAAAAGGAGGTGTTCCCACATATCCGAACCCGTTGGGACCCAGGACCCACCAAAAATCTCAATGAAGATAGGGTTTTTCGATGAAAAATAATCAATACCCCGCGCCGAAAAATGGACTGCATCACCCAAGGTCCGACCAAAATTCGGTAGAGTCGCCCGAAGTTTAAGATATGGCAAGACGAAAGGAGTCATAGCCGCCCCGACGATCGCTCCGAGCATCAAAAGATGCTTCAGGAGGCGAACATTAAAATGTAGGGCTTTGGCGCCAACAAAGTAGGCCAGGAAAAAAAATAGAATTAAAGCGCCGTAAAATCCATAATACCAGCTGGACAAAGCCTGCATGCTCAAAATAACTCCGGCTAGAGCAAGATACCGGG
>JAUVQD010000214.1 GCA_030598355.1 Actinomycetes bacterium | reverse complement strand
CGTGGATCCGGCAGAACATGAAAAGATATTTCAGAAGTTTTATCGCGATGATAATGAAATCAACCGAAAAACACCTGGCACGGGGTTGGGATTATGCATTGTTAAACAACTAGTAGAGGTAGAAGGCGGCCAAATATCAGTAGAAAGCGATATTGATAAAGGCGCCAAGTTTGTATTCACTTTGCCAAAAAATATCTAAAAAAGGGGTGTGGTTTAACTGGGAACACTTGGCTTAACTGTGACGTTCACGCTTTGGGTTGTCGGCTTTTTTATGTTTTTGCTGACCATTTTCTTAGCGATTCGCCTCCTGGTTCGCAAAATTTCCCGCACTGTAGAAGAAGGATACTGGCAAAGCCGATATCAAAAATTCAGCAAGCTTGTAGATGGGATTGTGGCGGGTATTCCGACCAAAGACTTGATCCAGATAAAAAAGCAGCCCGGGGACAAAAAAGTTCTACAAGTTCTTCTGGAAAAAAAGTTGCTATATATTAAAGGTGAAGATCGTACGCGGGTGGTCGACCAATTAAAAGAACTCGGTTTTGTTAATCTATACATCTCAGAGCTAGAATCGTCTAATCCAACCGAACGAGCGACTGCTTTGCAGGTTCTTGGTGACCTTAGGATCACTGAAGCCTCCGGTAATTTTACTGAAGCAATTGAAGATCCGGACGGCGACGTCAGACTAACAGCTGTTCGGGGCCTAGTTAATATGGTTGACGAGATAACAGCGTCCGGGGGAAATGGTATGAGAACAGGCCCGATAATTGAAACAATCATTGGTTTGCTCGACAAACCAGAGCGAGTTCCAGACCGCCGTCTGGCGGAAGTTATCCTTGATATCGGCTCCGACGCGGTGCCACCTTTGCTAGTCGCAACCCAATCGGCAAATACAAGAACCAGGGCGTTGGCCGCAGATATTCTCGGCCAAATCGGCGATTGGCGAGGCGTTGACACCTTAATTGACATGTTAAATGATCCGGAAACGGACGTCCGAACGCAAGCTGCGGGGGCTCTCGGAGGCACCGGTGACACTCGCGCCGTCAAACCCCTAATTAAAAGCCTTGACGATGAGTCTTGGCCGGTGAGAGCCAGAGGCGTTCGAGCTTTAGCAGTGGTCGGAGATCCTGTCGCCATCTATCCTATCTCCAGACTTCTGAGCGATCCTCAATGGTGGGTCAGGTACAATGCTGGATTTGCCCTACCATCATTTAAAGAACTCGGTTACGAGACCTTAGAGAAAACACTGCTCGACTCCGACAGGTACGCGAGAGAGCGAGCCCTCGAGGTCATGGAAGAGACAGGATACCTGCACCAGTTCATCGAGGATCTCGCGAGTGACAATGATGAAAAAAAGACCCGGGCGATGAAACTATTGATTATTGTGGGCAATGCCGGTGGTTTGGCGCCCCTTATCGACGCCACGAGAGAAATTGATGACCCCCGAAGCATAGGCGCGATTATTGAAATCTGGCGCAATATAACTGAGCATCTTGTCGAATACTTAAACTCTGATAGCCATACGATGAAGATGCAGGCAATTGAGTCTGTCAACAAAATGAACTATTCGTATGTTGTCGAAAAAATCGAGCTTTTTGGTCAACTTGAGATCGAAGGCACCAGTACCAGTGTCGCGGAGATCGCGCATAATATCGAGAGAATCAAGAAAAGTCTCGAGCTCCTAAAACAGGATCTGGCTGTCGACATCCGGGACGAAACTTTTTCCACGCTGAGTTTCATGGAAAGGAAATAAATGTCCTACGAATTACAAAGACTTTTCTTTATCTATGGAGTTAAATTTGTCAGATTTGTCAATCTGACAATCATCATCTATTTTTTTGCGATAAACGGAATGTATCTGTTGATGTTGGCTCTCTCGCGAGCAGGCCTCTTTCGGCACATGGGCCGCCTCTTTTTTTCCGACTACCCCTCGATATCAAAATCTTCATTCACACCACCGATATCAGTCATCGTTCCAGCTTTTAATGAAGCAGAAACAATTCTCGACTCAGCCGAATCACTGAGAAAACTTGACTATCCCGAAGCGGAAATAATTATCGTCAATGATGGTTCAACTGATTCCACGCTCAGGATGCTAAAGAAAGCTTACGATCTACAACCGGTAGACAGAGTTATTCGGAAAATAAAAGAAAACGACGAGGTCAAAGTCAGTACCGAGCCCATTGTCGGCGTTTACATAGTGGAGCGCGAAATAGGCCTGCAACGGTTGGTGGTCGTCGACAAAATGCAAGGCGGCAAAGCAGATTCCCTGAACGCCGGCATTTTGGTCTCCCGGTATCCCTATGTGTGCAGCGTCGATGCCGACTCAATGCTGGAACCCGACGCTCTTGTAAAAGTGGTTAAACCGATCATCGAGGATCCAGAAAATGTCGTTGCCACCGGTGGCGTCATTAGGGTTGCCAATGGCTGTACCGTTTCTCATGGCCGAGTCCAGAAAATGAAACTGCCAAGAAGAAGTTTGCCTAAGTTCCAAATAGTCGAATATTTGCGGGCCTTTCTCGGTTCAAGGTTCGCCCAAGGGCAACTAAACGCCCTATTAATTATGTCGGGTGTTTTTACTTTGCTCAAAAAAAATGTTGTCGTCGCCGTGGGCGGTTTTCACAATGAGTCAATTGTAGAGGACATGGATCTGATTGTCCGTATGCAACGCTACCTCAGGGAAGAAGATATCCCTTATCGAATTGAATTCGTCCCTGACCCAATCGCATGGACGGAGGTGCCCTCAACAGTGAGATCTCTGGCCCGACAAAGAATTCGCTGGCAAAGCGGATTGATGGATGTGCTTATTCAGAATCGGCGCTTGCTCTTGAATGTGAAATACGGTGCTTTGGGTATGCTAGCTATGCCGTTCTATTTCTTTTTCGAGATGCTAGGTCCGGTTTTCGAACTTGTCGGCTACATTGCCATCCCCCTAGCTTACCTATTCGGTCTATTGGCCTGGCCTGAATTCTTACTTTTTATAATCGCGGCGTTTTTGTTCGGTACTTTTTTGTCGATCTTCGCCCTCCTCTTGGAGGAGCAGAGCCGACGCCAATATCCAAGATGGCAAGATTTGTTTAAATTAAACTTATATGGTCTGGCAGATAATATTTTTTATCGCCCCCTCATCTCGGTCCTGCGCTTCATCGCCATTATTCGATTCGCT
>JAUVQD010000084.1 GCA_030598355.1 Actinomycetes bacterium | reverse complement strand
TTTCCGGCGTTGGTCCCATATATCTTGCTTAACTTAGCTGATATCTCGTTGACTAAGGTCTCACTCGACGTCGCGGGGGCTATTGAGGCTAATCCAATTATGGCGGCCATGTTCGAGAGTAGCTTCCTGTCGGCTGTGATGTTCAAGGTGGCGGCTGTCTTGCTCGTCGGCTTCATCGCCTATAAGTTGTGGAACTTAAGTTACGTTAGGACAATCATCTCCGCTGCCACGTGGGTCATGGCAACGGTCATCGTCTATCAGATGATCGGGATTATTGTAACAACTTAAAGATAAAAGACTTTATCTTCTCTGTAACCCTTCAAGCTCCGCGCTTCTTAGCAAAGTATTTTTGGTGGTAGTCTTCAGCACGATAAAACTCGGGTGCCGGTATGATTTCAGTGACGATCGGGTTCGCAAATTCTCCTGATTTTTCAAGCTCTTCTTTCGATTTTTCGGCCGCTGCCTTCTGGTCCGGAGAATGGTAGAAAATAACAGAACGGTATTGAGAGCCAAAGTCAGGTCCTTGACGATCTTTAGTCGTGGGATTGTGGGTTTTCCAAAAAACATTCAAGAGCTGATCAAAGGAGACTACTGATGGATCAAATTCCACCCGCACTGATTCCGCGTGGCCGGTATTTCCAGAGCAGACCTGCTTGTAGCCAACGTTTTCAATGTGGCCTCCGGTATACCCGACAGATGTAGAAATGACCCCCGGCACCTTGCCAAAGGTCTCCTCGACTCCCCAGAAACATCCCGCTCCAAATGTGGCTATCTCTTTCATAATTAATAATATACCCGTAAATACGTTTTGTTAGGATTTAAGCTGGTTATAACGGTCGCTGTCCCTATTTGATCGGACGGCACAGACCTTAAACTCACATTCAAGGGACGTTGGTTGCGTTTGTTGCGGCTACACATGTACCCTCGTCTTTATATCATCATTGAGTCTTATGAGTTTACCACGATTAACCATTCTAGCAGCATTGGAACGGTGAACATCAAAGTAACTAGCGATCTCGGAGAAAGAAAGGCCTCCTTGCGTAGCAATAAGATAGGCGCTTACAGCCCTGGCCTCATTAAGACTGTCGGTAATACCCTTACCTTGAATTTGCTCCGGAGTGAGATTATAGGAATCGGCCACCAAGTTTACCAGCTCCGTCATCTCTATGTCCTCGCTCCTGTTCAATATCTTTTCTTCATGCCCTTGCAAAGCGAGAACAAAATCACTGTCACCAAGCACTCGTTCATCAAATGCTTGGCTTTCTTTGGGGTCTGTATTTGCGGATTCACGTGATCTTTTCCGACCGCCACCCTCATAATCGAAATCCCGGTCCGACGACAAGCCTTCTATCAAAAAGCGCAAGTAATTCTTTTGTGCCAATTTATAGTTTTTGCCAAATTGATCCAGCACAATTTCCGGGATATACCAGGAAAGATTCGTTTTCATTAAGAGCGCGCTGTGGCTCGAATATGGATATGAACCGAGCTCGTCCATATCGGCGACAAGCTTGGCCCTGATCGGATTTAGATGGATGTACCTAATGAGCTCCAGAAGATACGGTTCCTCCTGACATACTATTGATTTGTATCGATTTTGGAAGAGATGTCCTACACGTTTGTGTCTTTTGTTGAAAACAACGGCATAGCCGGTAAGCAGCCGGCGCATCACCGTCGAAATAGAAACTTTATTTGACCTAATTAGTAGATGAAAATGATTGGGCAGAAGGGAAAAAGCCCACAAATCCGTATGCGTGTCTATTAGGATTTTGCCGAGACGACCCAGAAAGAAGCGGTAATCAGTTTTGTCCCTGAATATCTTTCTTCTTTCAATACCTCTTGCGATTATGTGGTACGGCAGTCCTTCTACTTCAATCCTGGGTTTCCTTGGCATACAGCGAGTTTAGCAAGTAAGCGTGTTTTCCGCAACAAACGCAACCAACGTCCCTTATCCCTTAGGTCTATTTGATGCGGACGGCACAGACCTTAAACTCAGGGATCTTAGCGATAGGATCAAGGGCCGGGTTGGTCAGCCTATTCGCTGGCGCCTCGTGGAAATGGAAAGGCATGAAAATGATGCCCGGTCGCGATTTATCTGTGACCAAGGCGTTGGCCTCTATCTCGCCTCGTCTTGTGACAAGCTTGACCTTGTCCCCTGTTTTTAAGTTGTGTTTCTTGGCGTCCTTCGGGCTTATCTCGGCTGCGGCCACAGGACCTACTTCATCCATGCCCTCAGTTTTACGCGTCATTGTGCCAGTATGAAATTGATTGAGCAAACGTCCGGTTGTGAGTATCATCGGGTACTCAACATCGGGCTCTTCAGCGGGCGGCTTAAATCCGACCGGGTGAAATTTACCCAGGCCACGCGCGAATTTGCCAGCATGTAGCACGGGTGTGCCGGGGTGATCTTTATCGGGACACGGCCATTGGAGGCCGACCTTGTCTATGCGCTCGAAACTCATACCGCCGTAGGATGGGGTAACACTGGCTATCTCATCCATAATCTCAGACGGTGAGTTGTACGCCATGTCGTCACCCATCGCTTTAGCGACGTCAGTAATAATTTGCCAATCTGATCGGGCCTCGCCAGGCGGTTCAATCGCCTTTCTTATGCGCTGGACCCGTCGTTCGGTGGAAGTAAATGTGCCGTCTTTCTCAGCAAAGGTTTGGCCTGGTAGAACCAGGTCGGCCAAGGCGGCGGTTTCGGTTAAGAAAATGTCTTGGACGACGAGAAAATCGAGATTTTCGAGAGCTTCCTCGACATGACCGACATCGGGGTCGGACAACATTGGGTTCTCACCCATTATGTATAGCCCCTTGACGCTGCCTTCAGCGGCGGCATTCATTATCTCAACCACTGTTAGTCCGGTTGAATCAGGTAGTGAACACCCCCAGGCTTTTCCCAGTTTATCTCTGGACGCCTCCTCGGCGACTTTCTGATACCCGGGATAGACGTTGGGCAACGCCCCCATATCACAGGCGCCTTGGACATTGTTTTGTCCCCGAAGCGGATTGACACCGGTGCCACGTCGGCCCATATTCCCGGTTAGCATAGCCAGGTTGGCGATTGACTTTACATTGTCAACGCCGGTTGTGTGTTGAGTGATACCCATTGAATAGATGACCGAGGCAGCGTCGGCCTTGGCGTACATCCGGGCGGCCCGGCGCAGATCTTCGGCTGGGACCCCCGAGATTTCTTCTACTTTTTCGGGTGTATATTCGGGCAGTAGTTTCTCGAGTGCTTCGAAATCCTCAGTGCGCTCTTTTATAAAATCTTTGTCGGCCAGGCCCTCTGAGAGAATAACATTCATCAGACCGTTGAGTACCGCGACATCAGTGCCGGGTTTCTGCGGCAGCCAGACATCGGCAAACTTGGTTAACTTGATACCGCGCGGGTCGATAACAATCAGTTTGGCTCCCTTTTCCCTGGCGGCTTTGAGCACGCCCAAACCTATGATCGGATGGGCTTCGGTAGTGTTTGAGCCGATCACCAAAATGGCCCCGGCGTCTTCAATATCGTCTATCGAGTTTGTCATCGCGCCGCTACCAAAGGAGATTGCCAGACCGGCCACGGTCGATGCGTGACAGAGACGGGCGCAATGATCAACATTGTTGGTGCCAATCACCGAGCGCATCAATTTTTGAAAGAGATAGTTTTCTTCGTTAGTGCATTTGGCGGAAGACAATCCGGCTATGGCATCCGGGCCGCTATCCGACTTGATCTTGGCAAATTTCTTCGCCATCAAATCCAGGGCCTCTTCCCACTCGATCTCGACGAAATCATTGCCTTTTTTCAAAAGTGGTTTCTTCAGCCGCTCGGGACTATTTACAAAATCATAACCGAACTTGCCCTTAACGCACAGGTTGCCGTGATTGAGGCTGTCCGGACGAGATTTTACTTTTGTAATTTGGTTATCTTTTACGTGCAGTTCCAGCTCGCAACCAGTACCGCAGTAAGGACAAGTCGTCAAAGTTTTCTTCGCTTCCCAAACCCGGTGTTTACCTTTTGACCGCGCCTCAGTCAACGCTCCGACCGGGCACGTAGACACGCAGAGACCGCAAAACTCGCAGGTTGTGTCTAAAAGTGACTCGCCATAAGGGGTATTAACTTGAGTTTCGAAACCGCGATATGTCCAGTCAATCGCGAAAGCCGCTTCAACCTCGTCGCAGATACGCACACATCGGCCACAGAGTATGCATTTCGACATGTCTCTGCCGATAAATGGGTCTGACTCTTGAGGTCGGACAGGATGTAACTCGCCCTCTTTAAAAGTGGTTTCCCGAACTCCGTACTCATAGGCGTATTCTTGAAGCCGGCAATCGCCGCAAGTATCACACGTTAAACAATCACTCGGATGATCGGACAGAAGTAAACCAATAATCGTCTTCCGAATAGCGTGGATGCGCTCCGTATCAGTTTTAATAACCATGTTCGGCCCAAGAATAGTCGCGCAAGCCGGGACTGGATTACGGGCCCCCTCCAGCTCAACCAAACAAAGACGGCAAGCGCCAAAGGGTTTTAACCTCGGGTCGTGGCAGAGCGTTGGAATCTTGATACCAAGATCATCGGCTAGATCGAGAATGGTCGTTTTCGGCTCGACCTTGTGATCTTCCCCGTTAATATTAACTGTAAATTTATCAGTCACTGTTTTTGACATTATTCAGTGGTCACCTCCGCTGATTCCTCGCTTTGTTCATCTTTGAATTCAGCTGACCTTGGTGAGACAACCGATATCGCGTCCCATGGACATGTCGCCACACACACTTGGCATTGAGTACAGTCTCCCTGGTTTATCTCAGTTAACTCGTGCCGCGCTCCGGAAATAGCGGTTACCGGGCAATGGCGGATACACACCGCGCATTGACGACAGAGTTTTTGACTGATCACAACTTTTGTCAGATCGGCACAGACACCCGCCCGACAATAGCCCTCATTTATATGTTCAAGATATTCGTTTTTAAAATAGCGGATAGTTGACAGCACTGGATTGGGCGCGGTCTGACCTAAGCCGCATAGAGACGATGCTTTTATGTCGACAGCCAAAACCTTGAGTGTCTCAAGATCCGTTTCATCGGCCTGACCGGCCGTGATTTTATCAAGTATTTCCAGTATGCGCTTTGTACCGACCCGGCACGGCACACACTTGCCGCAAGATTCGTTTTGGGCGAAGGACATAAAGAAGCGGGCCAAATCAACCATGCAAGTCGTTTGGTCAAGTATGACCATGCCGCCTGAGCCCATTGTTGCTCCCGTTTGGGTAAGCGAGTCATAGTCTACTTCGGTTTCAATGATTTCAGCCGGCAGGCAACCGCCAGTCGGTCCGCCTATTTGCACCCCTTTGAACTCGCCGCCCTCTTTCATGCCGCCGCCAACCTTGAAGACAACATCTTTAAGGGTCATCCCCATTGGCACTTCGGCAAGGCCGCTTCTGGCAATTTTTCCGGTTAAGGCAAAGACCTTTGTGCCCTTGCTCCCCTTGGTGCCGATGGCGGCGTATTCCTTAGCCCCGTGGTTAACTATCCAGGCAATGTTAGCGAAAGTTTCGACGTTATTGATGCAAGTAGGATTTCCCCAGAGGCCGGATGTGGCTGGAAAAGGCGGTCTTAGTCGAGGCATCCCTCGACGCCCTTCGATAGATGCCATAAGAGCCGTTTCCTCGCCGCACACAAAGGCGCCGGCCCCTTCTTTAATCTTAATATTGAAGCCAAAGTCGGAACCCAGGATAGAGTCGCCTAGAAGACCTTTACCCTTAGCTTCATCAATTGCTTTTCCCAGGCGCTCTATAGCCAACGGGTATTCAGCCCGGCAATATATATAACCCTCGCCCGCTCCGATCGCGTATCCCGCGATCAACATCCCCTCAATCACACTATGGGGATCGCTCTCTAAAACGCTTCTATCCATAAAAGCGCCAGGGTCGCCTTCGTCAGCGTTACAAATAATAAACTTTTTATCTCCGGGAGCATTCCGCGTAAATTCCCACTTGAGGCCCGTTGTAAAGCCGGCGCCGCCTCGACCGCGCAGCCCGGACGCCTTAATTTCCTCAACTACTTTTTCCGGCGCCATTTTCTTAAGCGCCTTTTCAATGGCTTTGTACCCATCGACCGCCAGGTAATCATCAATTTTTTCCGGATCAAGTTGACCGCAATTTCTTAGGACAATTCTCTTTTGCTTGGCCAGAAAAGGAGCTTCCTCGCCGCCGTTATCATCGAGCGCAATCCACTCTAAAATTGGCTTGCCGTCTTTCACATGTTCTTCTACTATTCTCGAAACCATTTTGGGGACGACCTCGCCGTATGTGACCTTGCCGTTCGGGGTGATTACATCAACTAAAACTTCTCGATAACATAGACCCACGCAGCCTGTCTGCCCTAATTCCGCCGTGACTTTGCTGCTAGCTAATTCTTTCTCGAAAGCGGAAAAAACATCTTTGGCGCCGGCGGCCAAACCACAACTTCCAAGACCGACAATACCTTTTGTTTTACTTGGCATATTTTGACACTACCTTCTTCGCTTTGTCTGGAGTCAATCGACCGTGCGT
>JAUVQD010000146.1 GCA_030598355.1 Actinomycetes bacterium | reverse complement strand
CCCCTCTGTGCCAACATCGTTGAGACAGAGGGGCGGAACAACGCTCCTGCTCGAAACCGGCGACCAGAAGGAAGAGGACACAATAGACGATATTCTCGCTAGAGGGCTTTTTAAAAAGGAGGCGGCCTAGCATGGGGCGAACTAATCATAGACAGATTTAGCTTGGAAAAGCCACATTGCGGCCAATGGCGATAGGGGGTTTGAGCCACGGCGGATTTGTTATCGGTCGGCCTGTGTCCCTGAGAGAGCGGGACAGACGTTTTCGTTTTTGGCGACGACAAGGACTTGAGTGTGAATGGGTACAAACCCTCTAGTAAAATCAGGGCCTGCGCAGCCAAGTCGAAGGAAAGCTCTGCTCTAAGCATCGGCCCATACATCAATGCCGTTGAAAGAGGCATAAAAACGGCATCTTGGTGTGCGGAGATGCGGAGAAAGTAGAGAATGAAGCCTCACCGGCAACAAAACGCAGAACAAATAAGGGATCGCTCAAAGCACAAGCAGGCTGAAGCGCGCGTCAAGAACTTAGCCATATTCCCTTCCGAGAACCCCTATCCCGTCTTGTGCCTGAGCAAGGATGGAACCATTCTTTATGCCAACGCCGCCTCTGCGTCACTACTGGGCGAATGGGGAGTTAAGATCGGCGCGGTTGCGCCCGATTACTGGCACAAGTTGGCGGGCAGGACCTTTAAGTCCAACCAAACAGAGAAAAATATTGAATTGGAGCACAGAGGCAGAACATTATCGTTTACCGCCGTCCCGATAGCAGGGGCCGAGTGTGTCAATTTGTATGGGTTCGATGTCACAGAGCATAAAAAAACGGAGCAAGAAAAAGGGAAACTCCTTCATGCTATTGGAGAACGTGTCAAAGAGCTAAACTGCCTATATGCGATTGCTAAGACAGCAGCCGTCCCAGATGTCTCTCTCGGTGAACTATGCCAAAAAACAGCTGAGATAATTCCGCCTTCCTGGCAGTACCCCGAGATTACCTGCGCCAGAATACTAATTCATGATCAGGAATACGAAACGGCCAATTTTAAAAAGACAAAGTGGCTTCAGGCCGCCGACATAATCGAGTACGGAAACAAAGCCGGGACGGTGGAAGTCTATTACTTAGAGGAGGTGCCCGTCCTTTATGAGGGACCTTTTCTTAAGGAAGAGCGAGATTTGATAGAAGGTATTGCCGAACGCTTAGGGAACTTCATTGAGCGCAAGCAGACTGAAGAGCGGGCCAGGAAAACAAAGGTTCTGAATGCGATCAATGAAGTGTTTATCGAGACCTTGAGATGTGAAACAGATGAGGAGCTTGGCCAGACTTGCCTCGATGTCGCTGAAAGATTGACCGAAAGCAAGTTTGGTTTCATGGGCGATTTGAATGACAAGAAGCTCTCCGATAGCTTCGCCATTAGCAACCCTGGCTGGGACGCTTGCGAAATTAAAGAAGAGCAAGCCAAACGCGTTATATTCGACATGCCTTTAAAGGGAATTGACCGCGGAGCGATGTTGGAGGGGTGTTCAAGGATTGTTAACGGCCAAGAGACAATTGAAAACCATCCCGAGCATGTGAAAATGCCAGAAGGTCATCCCACAATGACCTCGTTCCTCGGAGTTCCGTTCATTCGAGGCGGTGAAGTCATCGGCATGATAGGCCTGGGTAACAAGGAGGGCGGTTATACGTTTGAAGATCAGGAAAATATTGAAGCTTTATCGATTGCCATAATTGAGGCCTTAAGGAGCAAGCGGTCGGGAGTACAGCTGCAACGGTCGCTTGAGACTAACTTAATCACGGAACAAATAGCATCTATGGGCAGTTGGGAGTGGGACCTACAATCGAATAAAGTAATTCTCTCAGAGAATAGTCTTGAACTCTTTCGAATAAAACCGGAAATGTTCGATGGCGAGCTTGAGACTCTCTTGCTACGCGTTCATCCTGATGACCGGAAAGAGTTTAGAAAGAAAACGGAAGAAATGATCTCTTCGAAAGTCCCACAAGATATAGAATATAGAGTCCTCAGACCTGACGGAAGCGAGCGGGTCTTCAAGAGCATTAACAAGAAGTATTTCGATGACCAAGGAAACGTCAGACGTATCATGGGAGCAACCCAAGACATCACTGAGCGGAAAAGAACGGAAGAACGGATGAGGCAAGCAAAAGAACTTAGTGATACTTTAAATGAGCTCAATTCGGAAATTGTATCGACATTAGACTTCGATGAGATTGTCCGTCGTGTTCTTGATCAGTCAACAAAGGCTCTCGGAATGGATCTTGCAGCTTTGTATATCTTAGAAGATGGCTACTGGAAACTTTCTTATGGTGCCGGCCTTGAGGAGACAGCATTAGGAACTAAGAACAATATGGATGAAGCGCCATTTTCGATACATATGGAGGAAGCTGATAAATTTGCTGTCAGCGATATCAAGAATAAAAGCATTCATTGCGATCTGATCGGGAACGAGAGAGTGAAGCATGTGATTAGCTCGCCGCTTACCGTCAAAGACGCGGCCTTCGGAATTATGATGTATGGATCCCGAGATAAAAACTTCGAGGCAACAGATCTACAAATTGACTTCGCAAGCAAGCTTACTATATCTCTTTCGCTTGCGGCGGAAACTTCCCGTCTATACGCAAAAGAACACAAGATAGCCGCTGCTCTTCAAGAAGCGCAGCTTAAGATGCCCGAAAAACTCGATGGGATAGACTTTGGATACATATACCGATCGGCCACAATTGAAGAGGCTGAAGTTGGCGGTGATTTCTATGATTTGTTTGAACTTGATGAAGACCATATAGCAATTACTTTAGGAGACATCTCCGGTAAAGGTTTGGAAGCGGCAACACTTACATCCGTAGTAAAAACATGCCTTAGAGGATTTTCATATCAGGGCTTCTCGCCGGCGGGCGTATTAGAAAATACTAACTCGGTAATTAGTAAAACGGCTCCAACGCGTTCATTTCTCACCGCGTTTTTTGGGATCCTAGAAAAAAGCACAGGGCTACTTAGGTATTGCAGTGCGGGTCATTGGCCGGGACTCATAAAGAGAAAAACCGACATTCGAAAGCTCAATGGCGAAAACACCGCCCTGGGCGTAACCGACGATGCAAAATATCAAGGAGATGAGACAACGATAGGCAGGGACGATACCTTGATACTCTACACCGATGGGATCGTGGAAGCCCGAAAGGATTCTGCGTTTTATTCTGAAGAGCGACTGATCAAGGTCGCTAAAAAGCTTAAACAAGCAGACTCAAAGAAACTTGCAAGAGCCTTATTCGATGACGTGGCCTCTTTTTCAAATCACATATTTGCCGACGATTTGGCGATCCTGATCGTCTCTTTAGCGTCAACAAAGTAATAACCTAATAAGAAAGAAATGTGTCCCAGGCGAGCCATCTATGGAGGTGGCGTGACCCTGGCTTCATTCACCGCAGAGATCCGACCTGTTGCTTGCTAAAAAGAATTCGCCTTGGAAAAGCAAAAAGTAAATGTGTAGGGCAATACTGGATAAGCTTCGAACATTTCTATTCTTTACGAGCCGCGATAGACTTAGACCTCTTCACCCTAATTAACCGGGTACTAGTTGCTATACCAGTCTTATGCGGCTCGCGAAATCTTATTCTGCTGAAGGATCCAATCCGCAAGCTGGCGGTCGAGTCCAAACTCATGGGTCTTGAGGAATTTCTCCAAAAATCTCAGAAAAGAACCTATTTCGAAAGTCCCTGCTTCGCGAAGCTCGGCACTGCGCAGTTGCAGGTATGTCTTGAAGTCATGATGCTCATCGACCATCGCTTTTGTTGGGTCGGGTGGATAGTTGACTTCAGTCATAAGATCCTCTTCTAGTGAAAAGTGCGCGATCGTGAAATCCATCAACTTATCAAGCATACGGCGCATTACGACATCGGATTTGGGCTCATCTTTCAGTTCGTCTAGTTGTTTTATTATTTCAAACAATTGACGATGCTGACGATCGATCTTCTCGATGCCTGTTTCAAGGGACGCGTCCCAACTGCCGACCATCTGTTTATCCTTCCTTCTTCGGAGCATGATCAAATCTGCTGTTCGTTTATTCCCAATCTGAGCCCGCTGGTGCTCAGCCAACAAGAGAGCGGAGCTAAGGGGATTCGAACATCTGACCTCTGCGTTGCGAGCGGGTTTCTTAGCACCTGCACTAAGGTGAATGGGGGGAGCGCAAAGCAGACGAGTGTGGCCCTTTTTTCGCGGACTGTTAGACAGATGTTAGATTGACGGCCATATTGGATGGTACCGAATCACTCAGTACCGGCTCTGACCTGCGTGGGCAATACTGGATAAGCTTCGAACATTTTCTTTTGCACTTTAGTCCGAGCCGCCGAGAGGATCATGCTCAACCAACGGACTCTGTTATCAGTAGATCGTGATCTAGGCGATCTGGATAATTCAACTCAT
>JAUVQD010000113.1 GCA_030598355.1 Actinomycetes bacterium | reverse complement strand
CAGCCATTCAGGAATGTCGTTGTTCTGATACTTGTAACTGGAAGTATATACTTTATTATCTACTGGGTGATCTTGCCGTGGGGCAATCCTACTGCCAACCCATTGGTTCCGTTATAAGAACTTCTTTTTCTAATTCGCGCTCGTCAGTATAGATTACGCTATCGCCGCTCTTTATAGCCCTGAGCAAGAGAAAGAGAAATATTCCAAATACTCCCGCTGTAAAAAGAATGTTTGCAGGATTGAATATTGACATATTAGCCGTCTTTTCCTCAACAACCAGTGAAGGAACTACCATTAAGTAGCGATTCATCCATATACCCAGTAAGACTGAAGCCGATGCTAATGTCACCCCGCCAACTGAGTTCCTGATTTTAGACAAGATAAGCGAAAAAAATGGCACACCACCGGCCAGAAAAATCGACCCAACATATATAGCTCCATAACCTCCGAATATTCTCAAATAAAGCGGCCCTGTCTCTTCGGGAAGATTTACAAAATAAACATTGAAGAACTGGACATACCAGACATAGACCCAAAAAATTCCCAGGCCCAATAAAAGCTGACCCATGTTTTTGAAGTGATCATCATTGAACGAAACAGTATTAAAAAGTATTTTTGCCAGACCCATGAGCAGAACAATGCCGGCTACACCAGCGAAAATTGAGCCGGTGATGAAAAAAGGAGAGTAAGCTGTATCGGCAAAGTGGCGGTCTAATATCATCCCCAAATCCCAGGACATAATGGTTTGCTCAATTACAAACAGAAGCAGATATATGTATCCAAAGACAACTAGACGGTTTTGAACATGGCCTGCTTCGGGACTGCCGCTATCAGCTGTGTCGAGATCAACAGGCCCGCCGACTCGCGAGAGAATCGCGGCGACAGCGTAGAGACCGAGAAAAGGTATAAGATTCCGCGCGATAAAGAAGAAGGAGTTGTACCAAAGATTATGATCAGCTTCAGCGACCCAATAGAACATTGAATCTCTGGCAACAAAAATAATTGCCAACATAGCCAATGCGACTGGAAAGAACGACATCGTAACTTTGGTGGCTAAGCGGAAGAAATTGGCGCTCCACTTAGCGGAAGTAATTCGTAAGATTACCGCAATTGCTAAGACACCTTGGGTGACGCTCGTAAAGAACAAATAATTCGTTAGAAAGATGCCCCAAGCTGGTTTTGACAAGACAATTGTGGCAAAAACCCAGGCTCCAACGGCAAGAACTGCTAAAGCTAGCAAAGCAGCAAGCAGCAAATTTAATCGTTTATCGTCCACTAGCTGCCCCTAAGCCGACTTTTACATAATTTATCAAGTTCCATCTATCTCGCGGATTTAAAGCGTCTCTAAAAGCTGGCATAATCCCCTCTCCACCCATCGTAATGGTGTAGAATATCTCTCCATCAGTGTCGGTTTGGACATAATTAATATCAATATCAAGCTCATCTTCCGTATACCCTTCTAGGTACAGGGAGATAGCGTCTTCATTGTCTTGCTCTACAACTGTCATTGCCGGGACGCTGCCCATCAGCCCTTTGCCGTCGCCGCTTTCGCCATGGCACGGTCTACAGTAAGTCATGTAGCTTGACTTGCCCGCGGTAAGTGACGCAGCCGTAGGCAACACCGGGTTGACCAGGTCTCGCGAGGCCAACCTGCTAACCACTGTTTTCTCGAGGCCTTCTGTCGAAATTGTCATATCGGGTCTTCCCGGGTAAGCCGTCTCTTGTGCTTTAAATGCGGGCGCATTTAGTTCCAAATAGCTGGTATTGCGATACCAGACATATTCAAACGCATAAGCGGAGAGGCCCACAAGTACAGCTAGGGCAATTCCGATCGAGTAGCGAATGATGGTCATCGTCGATGGTCCCTTGCTCAACTTGATTTCACCACTTCATCAACTCTTTTGGCCCCACAATTCTGTAAAATATCTCTACCGATCGCTAGTTTTTCCATGTCTTTATCTTTTATAATGACCGCAAAACTGTCGTAGCTTGATTTCGGGCTGTAGATTCCCATTTTATACGAAGGCAATTTGGCAAGAACAAATAAGCCCGCTACCGAACCAAAAATGCCGATTAAAGCTCCCCATATCGCGGCCGCCCAAATAATCGGCGGCAGGGAAATAATTGGCATACCACCTGTTTGAATAGGATAATCTACTGCGGTCCAGCCGGCAAAAAGAACCATGCTCAAGACACCTAGCACCGCGCCGGCAGCTGAAAAACGAATGACCTGAATATTTCTGCCCTTCAGTCGTTGGCCAAGACTGACGCCCTTGAGGTCGGGCTTCATGGCATTATCGATCTCATCTAATGGAACCGGGGACTGTACTTCAATGTCTTTAAAGCCCGCGCTCTTTAATTCATTTGCGCTCCTAATCACATCGTCCACATACGAAAATATCCCAATATAACCAGCCTCGAGCCGTCCTTTGGTTGCCAAAATATCCAATGACCTATCGGTTGATATGAGCGGCTCTTCAGTCATCTTTGCGCCATTGGTCGCCGCCGCGCTCATCGCCGCTGAAGATTCTGGCCCAACAACATTAGCTGGGATAGGTTCTGATCCAAGCGCCCCCCGCTTAGGAACCGGCAGTAATTCTTTGACCTCAAAAATCGATAAGGCCGGAATGATTTTGACGGAGCCGAGCATTAGAAACGCAAATATCGCAACCTCCCAAAAGAAAAGTCCTATCTCGACCCATGTAGGTGTAAAACCCGCCCAAGTTGACGGCAAGGGTCCAACTGTCTGAGTCGGGATAACCATAAGGAGACGCTCCCAGTACATGCCTATTTGAACCGCAAAAGATACTCCAAACAAGACCGAAATATTGCGACGCATACTCTTGAAAAAGAACACCAACGGGACAATGCTATTAAAGAAGATCATAGAATAGTACATAGCAGAGTATTTTCCGTTCAACTTGGCCAAAAGCGGCATAAATTCAAAGTTTTCGGCTTTGTAAGACGGAACAAATATTTCTATTATGTATATATAAGAGATAAACATGCTAGCTAAGAGCAATAATTTGGCCAGGTGATCAAGATGCCTCATTTGGATATAAGCTTGAAATTTTAGAAAATGTCTGACGAGTATGATAATCATGATAACCCCACCAACCCCGGACAATAACGCGCCGGCCACAAACAGGAGCGGATATATGGTGCTGTGAGCCCCGGGATTGATTGTCATGCTTGGCACCCAGGAAGTTACTGAGTGCATACCAATAGCAATCGGAATGATAAAAACCGCAATCATCATATAAGTTCTGCGGAAATGACGCCATTGTTTGTCGGTGCCCTTCCATCCAAAGCTAAGAATAGTATAAAGGCGTTTTCGCCAACCGGTCGTTTGATCTCTGAGCGCCGCAAAATCAGGTATTGAGCCAATAATCAAAAACGTTAAGCTGGCTGTAAGGTAGGCTATGATCCCTAAGATATCGGCCATTAAAGGAGATCTGAAGTTTGTCCAGATCATCCTCAGGTTTGGGTAAGGCATTGTATACCATAGCCGCCAAGGCCGGCCAACATGTGTCATAACAACAACGCCCGCCGTCATTAACGCAAACCCGGTCATTAGCTCGGCGACTCGATAAATCGGATTTCGCCAATGACTTTTTGTTAGAAGCAAGATGGATGAAAGCAGCGTTCCGGAAAGACTAAAACCTATCCAATAAATAAAAGTCGGGATGTCGAGACCCCAATAATTCGGCTCATTTACGCCCCAGACCCCCAAGCCCATAACAGTTTGATAGTAATAAAGGCCCGCTCCGCCAATGACAATAGCGCCTAAAATTCCCAGAACAACGTAAAACTGCCAACTAGTCTGAGTGACGCTTCTTAGAACATCTTGATTAATTTTTGGGTAATCGGCTCCGGGAAACTCGTCATGGCCACTACTCATGGCTTACCCCTTCGGTGACATGTTCTTCTTCATTGTTCGCGTCCTGTTTGGTGCTACCGTCAGCTTCATCGTGATCTGGCTCCGCTTCTTCAGCCTCGTGTTCATCGGTCTCACCAGAGGTATCGTGTTCAGTGCTATCATCGCCGCCGTGATCCCCGTTCTCTTCTTCCTCATGACCACTGCTTTCTTCTTCACCGTGCCCGCCGCCACTATCCTCAGCGCCTTCTCGGACGGCTTTTAAATAAATAACTGCGGGCTCAGTGTTCATAAGCTCATCAAATACTCTAAATCTTCTGGGATTTGCGGTTAATTGGGAGACTTTCGTTTTCGGATCAAGCAGGTCTCCAAAAGTTATCGCGCCCGTCGGACAAGTTTGCGCGCACGCTGGCGTCACTTCCCCATCCACCACTCGTCGATCTTCATCTTTTGCGTGATCTTTTGCCGCCCTGATACGCTGAACACAAAAACTGCATTTGTCGGTGACCCCGGACATCCGCACAGAGATTTCCGGATTCAGCTGTTGGTCTAGCGGCTCAGGCCACTCCGGATTAGACCAATTGAACAACCTCGATCTGTATGGACAGTTTACATTACAGTATCGAGTGCCGGCGCATCGTTGATAGACTTGGCCGTTTAGCCCGTCTATGGTGTGAAACGCGGCGTATACTGGACAAACCGGCTCGCACGGCGCGTTTGCACATTGATAGCAGTTGACAGGCATAACTTTGGCTCGGACTTTTGGATATTCGCCCTCCCAATACCTATCAACACGGATCCAATTTTTGTGCCTATATTTAGCCATCTCGACATCGTTGACTAGAGGCATATTGTTCTCTGCGTAACACGCGACCATACATGCTGAGCACCCGGTACACTTGTCAAGATCAATAACCATGCCCCACCGGTATTTATATTCATGGTATTCGCTTTTTCTGAACTTACCGAGCCCCAGGCCAGATAGAAAATGTGGTCCGGGGCGCAAATCTCGTGTCGGTAAAGCTTTGATTGGTTCGTGTGTTTCCTTGCTAACCCTTGCGGCTTCATCAGGGGATATCCACTGGACCACATGACGATCAATTTCTCTTAATCCGTTTTCCTGCCCCGGCAGATCTAGTGGCGGTTCTGTTTTTATTACCTGCTGTCTGCCGTCAATTTTCTTAATCCTAACTTTTGTAACAGCCCATCCGTGCTCACCGCTCGCCTTATCTTTTTCATTCCCGAGAATTTTAAGCGGGTTGACTCCGCGCCCGGCGGCATATCTACCATATTCTGTATGACCTTGACCGATGGCCATCGCTACAGTTTCAGGTTCGACACCATGGTAAATATATATTGGCGCAGTTACTTTCCCGTGAAGCGTTTCTATATCAATCAGGTCACCCTCGATCAACTCGAGCT
>JAUVQD010000255.1 GCA_030598355.1 Actinomycetes bacterium | reverse complement strand
TGGTAAAAGCTCTGACCGGTACTGATACTGATAGGTTATTGGAAGAAAAGCGCCGGGGAATTTCGATTGAAATCGGTTTTGCCTCCTTTTTTCTGCCGGAAGGCCTTGAAGTCAGCATTGTCGATTTCCCCGGCCACGAGCGTTTTGTTAAAAACATGCTGGCCGGCTCAACCGGCATTGATCTCCTCCTGCTGGTTGTGGCCGCGGATGACGGAGTGATGGCGCAAACCATTGAACACTTAGCCATTGCGGAATTGTTGGATGTTCGAGCGGCTGTGGTTGCGATTACCAAAATAGATATGGTTGATCAAGATCGCCTACAAGAAGTCGAGATCGAAGTTTCTGAGCTGCTCGAAAAAAGCATTTTTGATAAAGCTCCAGTGATTAAGGTCTCAGCCAAGACAAAAGTCGGGCTAGATAGGTTGGTGACAGCAATAGAAGGTGAGACCGGCAGCATATCTGAACGGCTAATTGATTTGCCACCGCGTATGCCCATAGATAGATCGTTCACAATAAAAGGATCCGGCCGAATAATCACCGGTACTTTATGGTCCGGAGTGCTAACGGCTACCGGCCCACTTGAGTTATTGCCGTCAGGAAAAAATGTTAGGCCCAGAAAAATTGAGGTTCGAGGTCAAAAAGTATCAAAGGCGCTTGCTGGTCAACGGGTGGCAATAAATATTGTTATCACCGGAGAGCCACCGCGCCGGGGCGATGTTTTGGTAGCGCCCGCTACTTTTGGTTTGGTCGATGAGATAATTGCTCAGGTCAAAGTATTGCCTTCCGCTTCCAGTCCGCTCGGTAAGCGAAAACGGCTTCGTCTTTTTCATGGGACGAAAGAAGTTGCGGCAACGCTCACGCCCATAACGGGGCGTCAAATAGTTCCGGGTCGAACTGGGTACGCTCGCATACATCTTTCGGAGCCTATCCCCGCGGTATTTCGCGATCACTTCATCTTAAGAAGCCTCTCGCCGGTCACAACTATTGGCGGCGGGACGATTCTCCGGGTTCGCTTCAAACGTCGCCCAACGGATCTCTCCATTTCTCATCTAGATGCTCTAGCTAGCGGCGACGATGGGTGCGTGGTCGAAGAATTTCTAAAAGCGCAAAGGGGCCCGATAGCTTCCGAGGACTTAAGTCTAAACGCGCAGATTGGCATGGAAAAGATAGCGAGTGTCCTTGAGCTTCTGGTCAAGGAGGACCGGGCGGTGAAGATAGATTCGTGGCGGCGCACCTATTATGCTGGAGTTGAAGCTATGGCTAAAAGTGGCCAAGCCTTACAAGCGTTTTTAACAGACTTTCATCAATCAACTCCGTACCAATTTGGAGTTGTCAAAGAAAAAGTACGCATGAGTATTTGGCCGGAATTGTCATCGTCTCAAACAGATATTCTGCTCGATTCCTTTGTCTCAGAGGGATTGATATTTGTGAAAGAGGGCGAGGTAGCTCTGGCTGAGCGCGTAAAAGAAGATCCGACAGCGGCTGTGATTGAGACAGTCCTTGAGAAGATCAACAACTTTTCCCCGCCGGGATTCGCTAACTTGGCAAAGGAGTTGGAAACTAGCGAGCACGACCTAAAAGCGCTTCTTAATCGCGCTCAATCCGAAGGGCGCGCAGCTCAAGTCAGCAATGAGCTCTGGTTCTCCACTGCCGCTTTATCAGAGGCAAAAGATCGTTTAATCGATTACCTGGCCGGTGCGGGTGAGATTACCATTTCTAAATTTAAAGAGATTTTGGGAACAACAAGAAAGTTCGCCGTGCCCTTGGCCGAATATTTCGACAAAGAGGCCGTGACCCGACGCGTCGGCGATATCAGGGTGCCATATAAGAATTAAAGAGAATTAAAGGGACACATACTTAATTCAGAAGACAATAATTGAATTAAAAACATGTCCCTTAATTGCTAGAATCCATCCATAGGCCCACTAATCGAAAAACACCCCCTCAAAGAGGAGGCATTTTTCAATTAGCGGAGGCGTCTAGGAATCGAACCTAGCTAAGAGGTTTCCCCCTCACACTGGTGTTGAAGACCAGGCAGCCCACCAGGACTGGGGCGCCTCCCTGTTATAGGCCTGAAAAACTCTTCTTATGATACACAAACACAAGAATTAGGAAAAAACAAAATATGGCGTCTAATTTTAGGTTGGCTGCGGTGGGTGATATTCATTGCTCGGCCACTAATGCCGGAAGTTATCGGTATACGTTCGAAGAGTTAAATCAGGGAGCTGACATCCTGGTGCTCTGCGGTGACCTCACGCGCCGCGGCAAGATAGCGGAGATGGAGGTCGTGATTGAAAACTTAGCTGAGGTGAAGATTCCCATCGTTGCGGTTCTCGGAAATCACGACTATCACGAAAAGAATCATCATCACTTCAAAGCTATGTTAGCCCAGGTTGGAGTGACAGTTCTTGATGGTGAGACGGCTGAGTTTGATTGCGGTTCTCATTCTGTTGGTTTTGCCGGCACTAAAGGGTTCGCCGGCGGATTTGGTCTTCGGGCTCTCCCGGATTTTGGGGAAGAGCTGTGGCGTTTTTTCTATCAGGAAACTATTGCCGAAGCTGAGAAGCTCAGAAAAC
>JAUVQD010000069.1 GCA_030598355.1 Actinomycetes bacterium | reverse complement strand
GGAATACGGTTGGGCGACAAGCGAAGTTGGGGCGGCTCTTATTTTGGCCGACAAGTCAGACGTCCATCGCTCCCGGGTCAGCAATCCCGACGCGGCTACTTTCGACATTCATGATAGAGTCAACTATGCGGCCGAGCGCTCTTTTCTCAGAGTCGATAGCGAGGTTGGCACGATAACGCTTGAGATAGATATCGATACAAAAATGAGTCAGGTGATGGAATACTTTGAAATCTTCCTTTCTCGTATGATAATGTGTCGACGGGCGGCCGAATTTTTAGATTGTAAATTTAGCTTGGTAATTAACAAGACGCGCTTGTTGTAAATTAAAGGGGGGCCTGTTGACACAAAGACAGAAAGATACACTTTCAATACTGCTGGTTTTGGTCCTTGTTGCCGGGGCCCTATTTTTTGTTTGGAGGACTCCTGTTCGCCTGGGGCTTGATCTTCAGGGCGGGATGATGGTTGTTCTCTCGGCCAAGTCTGCCGATGGGGGCAAAGTCACAGAGAACGAGATAGAACAAGCCAAATTCATTGTCGAAGAACGAGTCAATGGCCTGGGCGTGACAGAGCCACAAATTGAACGTCAAATCGGTAGTCCTAATATCATTGTGCAGCTTCCAGGAATCAAAGACCCCAACCAAGCATTGAAACTGATACGGAGCACGGCTCTTCTTGAGTTCAAAGAGGTTTTAGGAACTGGCCCTGAAACAGGCCCGAATGCAGGCGAAGAGGAGCTCGGGCTCACGTTGATGACGGGTAAGGCTGTTAAAAGCGCTCGCGTCGGCACCGATGATCTCGGTAGAGCAAAAGTTGACTTTACCTTGACGTCTGAGGGCTCAAAAGAGTTCGCGAAAATAACTAAACGTCTCATAAATAAGCAGTTGGCAATTGTTCTAGACGGTAAAGTTGTCTCAGCGCCCACTATTCAATCGGAGATTACAGGCGGCCGGGGCGAAATCACAGGCAAGTTTACGATTGATGAAGCCAAAGACTTGGTTTTGGTTCTAAATACGGGTGCGCTGCCGGTAAAACTTGATGTCGCTCAACAACAGACAGTCGGCCCGACGCTGGGGCAAGATTCACTAAACGCGGCGTTGAAAGCGGGCTTGTTCGGAATGTTGATGGTGGGGATTTTCATGATCTTCTCCTATCGGGTACTTGGTTTAATAGCTGCCGGAGCGTTGCTGGTTTTCGCTGCTATCTTTGGCGGCGCCCTAACGTTGATTGGAGCAACCCTGACTTTACCGGGTATTGCCGGAATCATTTTGACGATCGGATTGGCTGCTGATTCCAGCATTGTCTATTTTGAGCGCTTTCGGGAAGAATTCCGTCAGGGCCGCGATCCGAGGGTTTCCGCAAAGACAGGCTTTAAGCACGCGTTTCGCGCCATGGTAGACGGTGACATGACCACTTTGATTATCGCCGTCACATTGGTTTCTCTTTCATATCTATACTTTGGAGCCGGACCGATTAGGGGTTTTGCTTTTACTTTGAGTATCGGGATCTTCTTCGACCTTTTCACGATTTACTTTTTTACGCGTCCGGTTTTAGCCAAGGCCGCGGGTCTATCTATTTTTAACAATCCGCTATTTATCGGCGTGAGGAGGACGACCTAGATGAAGATTGATTTTGTCGGTCGCCGGGCAATTTGGTTTGCCGCATCTAGCGCCGTTATTGCTATCGGTATCGCGGCTCTCATCATAAAAGGTTTGGCTTTTGGTATTGAGTTTAAGGGCGGCACCTTATTTGAGGTGCGATTCGAGAAATCGATTAGCGTCGCCAAAGTGAGAAGCGCCATTGAGCCCTTCGGCTTAGGGGAGAGCGTTATCCAGAAAGCCGGCGCAAAAGGTGTTTTTATCAGAACTATTGAACTTAATCCAAACCGGCAGCAAGAGGTTAGAGATGCTCTAAATAAAATAGGGGCGAAAGATTTTAATATCCAAGAGGTCGGCGCCAGCTGGGGGAAGCGACTGACCTCAGGCACGATTGTCGCGCTTTTAGTTTCACTGGTCGTCGTTTCCGGCTTCATCGCCATTCGCTTTGAATATAAGATGGGAATAGCGGCAGTTCTGGCTCTTATTCACGATACCCTTGTAGCTCTTGGCTTATATGCTCTCGTCGGGCGGGAAGTTACCACCTCAACTGTGGCCGCTTTTTTAACTATTCTCGGATATTCTCTTTACGACACAATTGTCATTTTCGATCGAGTGCGGGAAAACACACCGGGGTTGAAACTAAGGTCTTATTCGGACATGGTCAACCTTTCGGTTAACCAGTCGCTGCGTCGGTCTATCAACACTTCTTTGACCTCCATTATCCCGGTTATCTCCTTGTTGCTTCTTGGGGGAGAGACCCTGAAGGATTTTGCTTTTGCTTTACTTATAGGCCAAGTCTCTGGAGCTTATTCATCTCTTTTTATTGCCAGCCCTATCCTGGCTGTGTGGAAAGAGACCGAACCCAAATATGTCGCTCTCAGGAAAAGGCTTGCTAAGGCCAACTCTAAGAAAAGTTGATTCCATGAAACGTCTTTTGGATTGGTTCGATACCCTTGATAGGCCTCAAAAAGCTATTACTTTCATTATTCTTCTTCCCGTATGGTTGATTTTCCCCCGGATGCGCCAGAAGGTGAAAGATCTTTTTGTCAGCCTTTGGGGCAGCTTAAGCCGGTGGGCTACTGATATCTGGGAATCGATAGTGGAGTTCGCGGAGGCGTTTTGGCTCTCATCTACTTACAAATGGCACAAGTATAGGGGCGCGCCTCTGCCTGATTTAGACTTAATGACAATGGTTGCCGGTAGCGATGATGTTCGCTGGTTCATCAGATCCGGAAAAGCGGCGGTGCGTAGCGCTAGAGGTATTCTCGCCAAAAATGGTGTGCGAATCACAAGGGAAGACCATATTCTTGATTTTGGTTGCGGTGTCGGGCGGGTAATCAGGCACTGGAAAAAGAGGCGCACCGCGAATCTATATGGAAGCGATTACAATCCGTCTTTGATCGATTGGGCAGACAGCCATCTGAAATTCGCGCAGTTTTCGACGAACGAGCTGAAAAGCCCACTGGCATTTGAGGACAAGAAGTTTAATCTTGCCTACGCTTTTTCAGTCTTCACTCATCTAACGGAAGAGCAACAATTATTTTGGATAGACGAACTAAATCGTATTATGAAATTGGGTGGCCATCTTCTAGTCAGTGTCCACGGTCAAGACTATTATCTACCGGATATATTGCAGAAGGATAGGGCTCGTTTTTTGCGGGGTGAATTGATCGTCTATGGCGGTGATCAAGCGGGAACAAATATTTGCACGGTCTTTCATCCCAAGAAATATATTTATGAAAAATTCGCGAGAAACTTTGAGATCATTGATTACATTTCCGAGGGCGCGCTTGGCAATCCGTGCCAAGATCTTGTTCTACTAAGAAAAACAGCGGATTCATCCCACCTTGATCAGGCCGATGCACTTAACTTAGGGGCGCGGCACGAAGCTAAGGTTTAACAGTTAAACTTGAAGTGCATGACATCGCCGTCCTGGACGAGATAGTTTTTACCCTCTAGTCGCAAACGCCCAACTTCGCGAGCTGCGCTAAATGAGCCGGCGTCTAGTAGCTCAGAATAACCGATTACCTCGGCCTTTATGAATCCCGTTGCGAAATCCGTATGAATAATGCCCGCTGCCTCGACTGCTGTAGCCTTCTGCTTGACTGTCCAAGCCCGGACTTCCTCGGGGCCGGCTGTAAAGAAGCTCATAAGACCCAACGTGTGATAAGCGACCTTGATAAAGTGATTTTGGCTGGACTCGTCAATTCCCATCTCGGCCCGGAACTCTTCCCGGTCGTCTTCGTCAAGGTCGGCAAGTTCAGCTTCGACTTTGGCGCTGATAACGATATGATCGCAGCCGTGTGATTCAGCATATTTTTTCACCTCGGTGGCTCCTTCAGTCTGCTCTGCGCGAAGCTCATCCTCGCTAATATTGGCAGCAAAGATCATTGGCTTGGCTGTTAAAAGGCAGAGATCGGCAAAACGTTCAATTCCCGGGAAATTACTGGCCAAATGGCCTAATGATAACTCTTCGATAAGTTTGTTTAGTTCTTCAAGCAACACAATGCTTTCTTTGTCACCGGATTTAGCGGGCTTAGCTAAACGCTTAACCCGTTTCTCACAGGTCGCCAAGTCTGCCAAGGCCAACTCAAAGTTAATAATCTCTATATCGCTGCCGGGGCTATCTTTAGCTTCCCGCGGGCCATGAGTGTCAAAGCATCGCACAACGTGGACGATCGCGTCGACCTCGCGAATGTGGCCAAGAAATTGGTTGCCGAGGCCCTCGCCCTGGCTTGCGCCCTTAACTAATCCGGCGATATCAACAAAACGCATAACAGCCGGGACTGTTTTTTTCGGCTCTATCAGCTCGACTACTTTCTCAAATCGATCATCGGGCACAGTAACGAAACCGACATTTGGTTCTATGGTTGTAAACGGATAATCAGCAACAGGCGCGCCTATTTTTGTCAGGGCGTTGAAAAGCGTTGATTTTCCGGCGTTCGGGAGTCCAACAAGACCTATTTTCATTGATTATCCTTCTAATTCGATTATTCTAAAATTACTTTGTACCTTCTGCATTAAAGGTCAATCATGGTATTATTTCAATAGCAAAGCACGTCTTGCCCGCCGGGCCTTACTCTTCTATTATGATATTGACAGGTGGTCTGAAAAGGAGAAAAGATGCAGTGGCGATTGATACTGACGCTTGTATTAATGGTCATTGTCGTGATCTTTTCTCTAGCAAACGCTGACGCTGTTCAATTCAATTATATAGTTGGCAGTAAGCCGCTATCCTTAGCTTTGATCATAATTATCTCAGCATTAATCGGCTCCATAGCCGGGGTTGTTGCTGGTTTAGGTTCATTGTTTAAACTTCGTCAACAATTGTCGGATAAGGACCACCGGCTACGGGATTTAAAGAAAGACAACCAGGGTTTATTCGATGAAGCCAAAGTTAACAAGGAACAACGACGCCCAAGGCGGCCTTAAGGGAGTGCAAAAAGAGTGGCGATTCGTTGAGGTCGATCTTAAAGCGGCTCGCAGACTAACCAAGTCGCTCGATATCCCTTTAAATCTGGCCAAGCTTCTGGTGGCGAGGGGCTTAACTAAGCCGAAAGAGATAAAGGCTTTTCTTTCCCCGGATAAGGCCAAACTACTTAAGCCGACTAAACTTAAAGGCGCTCTTCCCGCTTCAAAAATAATATTTACGACGATCGAAGCCGGTGACACCATTTGCGTCTTTGGTGATTTCGATGTCGATGGTCTAACTGCGACGACTCTTCTTACACAGGCTCTTCAACAAATTGGAGCTAAAACGATACCTTTTGTTCCAGATCGCTTTGACGATGGCTATGGCCTAAGCAGTAAAGCTATTAAGGGTTTGGCCGAAAAAAAGATCGGTCTGATAATCACTGTGGATTGTGGTATCTCAAATCTTGAAGAGATAGCCCTTGCTAAAGAATTAGGTATTAAGGTTATTGTTGTTGATCATCATCAACCAGGGGCGGAATTGCCGGATGCAGATGCAATCATAAACCCGCGTCAGACGGGATGCGATTATCCATTCAAAGATTTGGCCGGGGTCGGGTTGGCTTTTAAGCTGGCCCAAGTAGTGTTAGATAAAGCGGGGTTCGAAGACGCTTTTGATTATATAGACTTGGTTGCGCTCGGGACCGTGGCTGATATGGCTCCTCTTGTCGGGGAGAATCGGATTCTTGTCCATCATGGCTTAAAAAAACTGGCAGCAACTGAGCGTCCCGGTCTCCAGAATCTGATCGCGATAAGTGGTTTTAAAAGAGGATCAATGTCGTCTGGCCAAGTAAGTTTTGGATTAGCCCCGCGCCTAAATGCCTCAGGCCGCATGGCATCCGCTGAAATGGCGCTGAAATTACTGATGACAAAAGACCAAAAAGAGGCTTTAGCTTGCGCTAAATCTTTAGATGCTAAAAATCGTGATCGCCAGAAGATTGAGAGAAAAATGTTTGCCGAGGCAGTCGATATGGTCGAATCTACAGGCTATAAAAATACGCTGGCTTTGGCATCTCCTGATTGGCATGAGGGGGTCAAAGGCATTGTCGCCTCACGTTTGGTTGAGCGCTATTTCAGACCAACAATTCTATTTACAAAAAAGGACGGGTTCTTTATCGGCTCCGCTCGCTCCATTCCAAATTTCAATATTTTTGAGGCTTTGCAAGCTTGCGAGAAGTATTTGGTTCGATGGGGTGGTCATCGAGGCGCGGCTGGTCTGACGGTACGCGAGGCAGACCTTGATAAGTTTCGGCTGGCCTTTGAAAAGGTGGCAGCAGCGAGATTAGATGAGGCGGATTTCAAAGATTGGCTCACCATTGATTTACCTATAGATCCGCTTGAAATAAGTGAGCTATTGATAGATGAAATCGATAGATTGTCGCCATTTGGAATCGGCAATCCACTTCCGACCCTATCGCTTAGCCGTGCTTTTGTGGACGGTCGGGTGAGTATGGGGTCAAAAGATGAGCATTTAAGATTCTTTATTCACTCCGATGGTTTTGTTGGAGACGCGGTCGCGTTTAAGATCGGCGAAGATAGCCCGCTTATGGAAAAAGAGGCAGAACTTGATCTGGCATTTTACGCTCAGCGCAACGAATTTCGCGGTCGATCAGAGATGCAGTTAAAGATATTTGATGCCAGGCTTGCCGAGTCCAGTCCGGTCAGCGATGAGAAAGCGAAGATGCAACTGCCAACTCCGGGTTCAGGATTTTTGCTGCCCGTCAAAGCTGCCATTAATTTGGATCCGGCAAAAGTCAGATTCATCGACCGGCGCGGAGAAAAAGATAAAGATAGCATGCTCAGCCAAGTGCTTAACCAGGGGCACTCATCTACAATTTATGTCAGAGACGAACACGAGGGCGTGCTATTGGCGAAGCGTCTAACAAAATTGAACGGCCACTTAAAAGCCAATGTGACAGTTTCATGTCAAGTACCCGACGACCCACAAGAACATCAACGTAGAATGATAATTTATCAGGCCCCTTTGACAACTCGCGCG
>JAUVQD010000095.1 GCA_030598355.1 Actinomycetes bacterium | reverse complement strand
TCTTCATAAGATAAGAGGAGGAAAAAACATGCCTGAATCCGCAATGGATATGATCCGCGAAGGCGGATCAATGAAGAATCAGAACCATAATCTCATTCACTCGCTGGCTCGGACCCTGGACAGTGTCGCCAGGAATGAGCTGTATCGTCAGGACGCTCGAGAAATGGGCTGCAACGAGTGCGAAGAACTTTGGAGCAAGTTGGGAGACCTTGATAGACAACAGGCTCAACTACTCCAGCAGGAAATCAAGAGCCATGTCCAGAACGATATCTTTGATTAATTGGTGATCAAGAACGCGGCGCTGGCAGCGCTCGACGACTCAATCAACTAGCTCTGAAGTGGCGTTTTAATTGATTTGCCCACCGTCTTAGTGGAACCGCAAGTTGCAAGACCATACTAGAAGCTGGTCGTGATTGAAGGAATAGAACAATTCATTTTTTGAAACAAGCGGTAGCCGGCAAACTGTGTGTAACGATATCGGCCACATCTTGAGTCGTGCAACAAGTTTTATGTGAGGTGGAAGTAGTAGTATGGCAAGAATCAGCAAATAATGCCTTTATACAGGCATTATTTAGGACTTGTGGAGGCGGCGAGAATCGAACTCGCGTCCAGAAGCACCTTACCCAAACGTCTACGAGCGTAGCCTATTAGTTGTTTCTCACCAAAGCAAGGTCCAATAGGCAAACACGTTACTTCGGCCAGTCTGTGAATTTCCCAACTTCGCTTACAGACATCGGCGAGTCGGTAGTCCGCTTAGCGGCGCCATTCTCAACCCGCGGACACTGCTGAGGTGACGTAGCCGACTTATCTTATGCGGCTAGTGCTACTGGTTCATTCGCGTTTGTATTCGCGTCCAATTGATTAACGAGGTGATTGGAACCTCGGCTCGCTGCCTGGGATCGGAAAACCCCTGTCGAAGCCTTACGCCCCCAAGTTATGATCACTTTAGACCACACCTACATTATCCCACTATTTCTTCGTATTATCTACGTTCTTCTCTACTCTTTTTGCTTCAATCGAAAAGCGCGCTCAACATCTCGTTTAGCGTCTTTTTCCGCTATTGTTCTTCTTTTGTCGTGGAGTAGCTTGCCGCGGGCTAAGCCCATTTCAATTTTAGCGATGTTGCCGCTGAAATAGAGCTTAAGAGGGATAAGCGTAAAACCGCGTTCTTTGGTTTTGCCGATCAACCGACGGATCTGGGCACGATGAAGCAACAGCTTGCGCACGCGTTCGGGTTCGTGAGCATGAGTCGTACCTTGCTCGTATGGGCTGATATGCATATTGTGCAGAAAAACCTCATTATTATCTACCCGCGCAAAGCTGTCTTTTAAATGGACCTTGTGGGCGCGCAACGACTTCACCTCTGTACCGACCAGTACAATGCCGGCCTCAAAAGTTTCATCAACAAAATAATTATGGAAAGCTTTACGGTTGGTAGCGACAATCTCAATTTTTCGCGGTTCCACAAAAAAAATTATATCAGAATAAGCGTTTAACATAACCCACAGTATTGACTTGGGTATTAAGCGATCTTGTAACTAAATCAATTGGTTGCTATATTATTTTTTTAAGGAGCCTGGAGATGGTTGACTCATTCGATAAGAACAAAATAAGCTTAAGAATCGCCAAGCAGCGGTTTCCTTTTCCCAATGAAGAGAAACCAGCGTGGCGGACATATGTTAATGACGGCAGCAATTCCTCGCCTGGCCTTTCAACTGTTGATGGCGATGTCCATCCGGACATACTGGTTATCGATAGGGCAACGACTACAAATAAATATTTAATGGCCGCGAGTGTGTGCGTAGATAAACCATCTTCGGAAGATGTAATCATTTGGCGTCAAATTTCTAACGTTGTTGATTCCTTCTATGTATTTGTGCCAAAAGGGTATTGCCGGGAGGCTGCTAAGTTAGCTGGGGCCGGCAAGGTGCTTGTCAGCGGATTTCGCCAGTTTAATCTTGCCGGCGAGTCAATAGAAATCAACGACTGTTTTTAGACTTCCCATATAAGCCTTTTCCTCTTTTTCTTTTCTTGACAAATCTTGTTTGCGCAGGGTAAATTAGACCTATAATACGAACATATGTTTGTTACTTTACAGAGCCCGTTGCTGGTATGTGCAGGCAAACATTTTTTAACTAAAAGCGAGGTCTTTTGATTACAGAAATAGGCGAATCCATTATTGTTGCCGCTGTTTTTCGCGACAACTCAATTACACCACGGTCGTTTCTCTGGCGTAGGCGCCGATATCGTGTCAATAAGGTTCACGGTCATTATCATTATTTTAAAGGTGTTTACCGGCAAAATTGTTACAGCTTAAGTTGCGAGACCGCCGATATTTTTGAAGTCTCTTTTGATGCCGAGGATATGTCTTGGCGATTGGAGAGGGTTCATGTTGAAGGGTAGGGAAAAAACAATTATCCACTTGGACATGGATGCCTATTTTGCCTCGGTCGAGCAGCGCGATCACCCTATCTACCAAGGTCGACCAGTGCTTGTTTGTCATACAGATAGTGTAGACGGGGTCTTCGGAGTGGTAGCGGCTGCTTCTTATGAGGCCAGACCCTTTGGCGTTAAGTCGGGCATGTCGGTATTTGAGGCAAAAAAGCTTTGCCCGAAAGGCATTTATCTGATGGGTGATTACAACAAATATTTGCACAACACAAAGGAGCTGGTAAAGATATGCGAGAGCTTCACCGATCAAGTGGAGGTATTTTCTATTGACGAGATGTGGCTTGATGTCACTGAAACTAAAAACCGATTCAAAGAAGATGCCGGTCGGATAGCCTATCGTTTGCAAGCTGAGATAAAGAGCAAGGTAGGTCTGTCTTCATCGGTCGGTGTTGGTCCAAATAAGCTGGTGGCCAAGATGGCCGGGGAATTTCATAAACCGGGGGGCATCACGGTAATCAGGCCGAGTGATCTGCCTCAGATTTTAGCGCCCCTGCCGGTAAAAAAATTGTTCGGGGTTGGCAGGAAAATGAAAAAACATCTCGAACTTATAGGCGTCGCCACAATTGGTGATTTGGCCGAAGTACCCGATGAGTATTTAAAGAAAAGATTTGGCGTTGTTGGTTTGTGGCTAAAACAAGCAGCCAAGGGGTTGGGCGATGACGTTCTGGCGTCTGGCCGCGGTTCGACATCTTTGTTGGTCAAATCGTTTGGCCACAGCTCGGCTCTGGGAAGCGGTGAGGCCGACATCGATAAACTTTGTCAGATTTTACTTGGGTTATGCGAGGGCGTGACCCGGCGAATGAGGCGCGGAAAGTATCTTGGTCGAACAGTCACGCTCCGGCTTTGTCTGGCCAGATCGTTTGGTTTTACCCGCGGCCACACACTTTCAGGCGTTTCTGATATGACCGAAACAATTTATCCGGTTGCTCGCGCGCTTCTTTTAAAAGAACAACCGGTATTGGCTGAATATCCGGCTACCTTAATTGGCGTCAGTGTTTCAAACTTGCTCTTTGCAGAGAAACAGCTGTCCATATTTGATTTGCTTGATGATCGATTTGTTCGACTAATGACAGCCGTTGATAAAGTTAAAGATAAATATGGTGACCAGCTTATTACTCGCGCGACTCTTCTTGATTGGCGTCGAAGATACCATGGCGTGGAACCGTCGCGACTCCCTAAGTCATAGCTGCTGCTTAATTGAACTTTTCCTCTAAAGAAGCTAAAATCTTGAGCACCTAAATTATGAAGTTTTAAGAAGCGAGCAAAAGGAGCCCTATAGTTGTCGAAGCGCCTTTGGCAATTCATCTCGGTTATTGCTGATATCTTTTTTATCAATATTGGGATAATCACGGCTTTCCTGATCCGGTTTGATGGCCAGCTTCCTGCTTTTAACTTTCGGGCCTACACAAACCTGGCGATCTTTATCAGCCTCATCCAAATAATGTTTCTATACACATACGATCTATATAAGCCGGAGCGCACAGAAGGCTTAAGCAGTATTTTGACGTCCATAACCCAGGCGGTCACGATTGGCACTATCTTCACGGCCAGCCTCACTTTTTTTGTCAGGTTTTTCTCGTTTCCACGGTCAGTATTTATTTTGTCCTGGATTCTCCTAATATTCCTGTTGACGATCTGGCGTATGATCGGGGCGCTGGTTCTTAAGATTGATTGGCCTGAGCAACGAATTATAGTTGTCGGTGCGGGTGAGCTGGCCAAACAGGTCGTGACTGAGCTTGAGGAACGCTCTGAGTGGGGTTACAAGATAGTCGGTGTTGTCGGCCGCAAAACAAATGAAATCGGCCTGCAGATTGGCAAGTCCGAGGTGATCGGTATTGTCAGTGACATCGTGCCCCTTACAAAGGAACATCATATAGACAGGGTTATAGTTACCACGCCTATACGTCAGCGTGAGCTTCTTGAGGATTTAGCGCGGTCGGCTGAAGCGGATGTCAAGGTTGAAATAGTTCCGGATTTATACGAGATATTTATCGGTCGCGTTGACTATAATTTGTTAAGTGATATCCCGCTGGTTGAATTGACAAAAGACCCCGTACCGAGTTGGGTTTCACTCACAAAAAAAGTGGGCGATCTTGTCGGTGCTTTGGTTCTACTGGTTCTTCTCTCTCCGATTATGATCATCATGGCCATATTGATTAAGCTAACGTCGCGGGGGCCGATTTTATTCAGTCAGGAGAGGGTTGGGAAGAAAAAGAAAACATTTCGCGTTTATAAATTTAGGACCATGATCGAAAAGGCCGAGGAGGCGACCGGCCCGGTTTTGGCGGTCCACGATGATGAGCGAATAACACCGATAGGCGGGTTTATGCGCCGATATCGGCTGGATGAGCTGCCTCAACTATTTAATATCTTGAAACGTGAGATGAGTTTTGTCGGACCACGGCCCGAGAGACCATTCTTTATCAAGCAATTCGTTAAGGTTATTCCCGGCTATTCGGAGCGGTTTCGAGTTGAACCGGGATTGACAGGTTTGGCCCAAGTTAGTGGCTCCTACGCTACAACTCCGTCCAATAAATTAAAATATGACCTAATTTATATATATCATCAGTCAATTTTCTTGGACCTTAAGATAATTTTTAGTACAATAAGGGTCGTTTTAACAGCAAGTGGGTCGAGGTAGATAGTGGCAAAGAAAAGTGCGACAAAGCGCCGTAGTTCGAAAATAAAAGTAAAGCCAAAAGAAAAACCTATTTCGGTATACGACAAATGGATCACGTATTTGTGCTATGCGATTTTGGTCGTCCTCCCATTGGCTATTTCCCGGGTTTCATATGACCAATTTGATCTTGTGAAACTAATGATCTTCAGGATCTTGGTTTTAGCCGCGGTCTTAGTGTGGTTAGCTAAGATGCTAAAAGAGCCTGAGTCTGTCTCATGGAGCTGGCGCGAGGGGTTGCTGGCGGGCTTTCTCGTCGTAGCCGTTCTTTCGACAATCACGTCTATCCACATACCAACTTCTTTGCACGGAAAATATAAGCGATATGAAGGCCTTTTGACTTTTATTACCTACATATCGATTTATTTTGTGGCGATGCAGACTTTTCGCAGAAAGAACCAACTGCGAACTTTAATAGAGGTAGTTAGTATTGTCGGCGGGATAGTCGCGTTCTACGGTATTTTGCAATACATCAACCTGGATCCGATATTCTGGGGCAATGTTCCCTTTGAAGCGCGACGCAGCTTCTCAACTTTCGGCAACCCCGATCTTTTAGCCGGATATCTGGTTTTGGCTTTTCCTTGCGCTATTGTCGCTTTTCTCGATACCAACAAACGGCGCTGGCTGCACGGTGTAAGCGCGTTTATTTTAGCCACTGGTCTTGTCACCGCTCTAACGAGGAGCGGCTGGGCGGGAGGTCTCGTGTCAGCGGTTGTTGTTTTGGTTCTTTTGGGTCGGGGTTTGAAGCCCTACTGGCGTCATTTGGTGGCAATCGGAATTGCCGTAGCTTTGATGTTGTCGTTCATGGTGGCTTATTCCTTAAATAATCAGCTTGACATCGTAGGG
>JAUVQD010000023.1 GCA_030598355.1 Actinomycetes bacterium | reverse complement strand
GTGGCTTCTTACAGCCAGCAGTCGCAGCGTTACGTTAAACTTAACGAACCTTCAATAATTGTGCCCCCGGCAATTAAAGACAAGCCCGAGTTAGTTGATGAGTTTATGGCTATTACTCAGGCGGCCCAAAAGGGTTACGAAGATATGTTGGAGGCCGGCGTCGAAGCTGAGGACGCGAGGTACCTCATCCCTCAGGCTGTCGAGACAAAAATTGTTGTTACGATGAATGCTCGTGAACTAATGCACTTTTTTACGCTTCGGACGTGCGAGAGAGCCCAATGGGAGATCCGGGTGATGGCGGAAGAGATGTTAAAATTAGTTCTGCCGCTCGCGGCCGTCATTTTTGCGAAATCCGGGCCCGCATGCGTAAGGGGCCGGTGTCCGGAAGGCAAATTCTATTGCAAAAAGCCTCGTAAACTGACCGCCGACGGTCTGATTGAAATCGATGAAAAAGATTGGGTTTATCGGGGTCGAACAAATTCTCTCTCTCCACACTAATCCGCTCTGTTGGCCGCGATATTGTTAGCAGATGACTGAGACTTCATGTATCATACTTTCATGATATCCAAACCTACCCCGACCCACATTGGCGGACAAGCAGTGCTCGAAGGCGTCATGATGCGAGGAAAAACGCATTGGGTTGTATCCGTACGTCGTCCTGACGATCAAATTGTTTCGAAAACGAAGTCTCTTCCGAGCTGGTCAAGGCGCTGGAAATTTATGCGTTGGCCGATGGTCAGGGGCATGGTGGCTCTGGCTGAAGCTCTTACTTTGGGCATCGGCGCGCTTAGTTTTTCGGCTCAAGAATCATCCGACGAAGATATTGAAATAGGAACTAAAGAGATGGTCGTGACGATGATCATTGGATTCGCCCTGGCCCTTGGCCTCTTTTTTGCGCTGCCTGTTTTTTTAACCCGTTTCTCTCATAACATGGTGGACGTTCTCGTCCCAGCCAAAGGCTGGGAAAAGACGATCTCATTAAATGTTGTCGAGGGCGGTATTCGTTTGCTGATCTTCTTTGGCTATTTGGTCTTGGTTTCAAGGTTGAAAGATATTCGTCGCGTATTTGAGTACCACGGTGCGGAACATAAAACCATTCACGCGTTTGAGCATGGAGTAGAAATGGTGCCGGAAAAGATTGACGCGTTTAGCACACAGCACGTTCGCTGCGGCACAAGTTTTCTCTTAGTGGTCATGGTTATTTCGATTTTCATCTTTGCGTTGCTTGGGAGACCACCGTCAATCTTGATTAGAATAGGATTAAGATTCCTGGTCTTGCCGTTTGTGGCCGGAATTTCCTACGAAATTATTAAGTTTGCCGGTCGACATGAAAATACGAAGTTAGTTAGAATAATAATGAGTCCGGGTTTGGCGCTCCAAAGGTTGACGACGCGACCCCCTTCCCACGATCAAATCGACGTCGCAGTGGCTTCGCTAAAAGAATTGCTAGTTGTTGAAGGTGAGAGTGAAAGCAGCTGAAAGAGAAATTCGAGCAAATATTAAAGAACTACCAGGAGATCACTGATAAGCTAAGTGACCCGGAAGTTCTAAAAGATCAAAAACGATACCGCGAATTGACGAAAAGTCATTCCGATTTAGGACCGCTTGTCGCCAAGATCAATGAACACTTCGCCGCCGATACCTCAATTTCGGAAGCCAAAGAAATGCTAAAAACTGAGAAAGATAGCGAGATGACGACATGGCTCAACGACGAGATATCCACATTGTCTAAAGCTAAGAGCAAGCTTTCTGAAGATTTGCGCCACTTAATGTTGCCCAAAGATCCGAATGATGAAAAAAATGTCATTGTTGAAGTCCGCGGCGGAGCCGGAGGTCAAGAAGCGATGCTTTTCGCGGCCAGTCTTTACCGGATGTACACTCACTTTGCCGAGCGGCGGGGTTGGAAGGCATCAGTCCTCAGCACTAGTTCATCAGAGTTGGGTGGCCTAAAGGAAATCACCTTTGAGATAAAAGGAAAAGGCGCCTATAGCTTCTTAAAGTTTGAGTCAGGTGTCCATCGCGTCCAGCGTGTCCCGGTTACGGAGTCCGGAGGGAGAATTCACACCTCAACCGTGACTGTCGCCGTTTTGCCCGAGGCCGAAGATATTCCGGAAGTGGCACTGTCCCCGCAAGATTTGCGGATAGACATTTTTCGCTCTAGCGGTCCTGGTGGTCAATCCGTCAATACCACAGATTCCGCTGTCCGCATTACTCATTTGCCTACTGGTTTGGTCGTTTCAATGCAGGATGAAAAGTCTCAACTGCAAAACAAAGAACGGGCGCTCAAAGTGCTCAGGGCGAGATTATATGAAAAAATGGTCCAAGAGCAGCAAGACGAATTATCGTCTGCTCGTCGCCTGCAGGTGGGTACGGGCGACCGAAGTGAGAAAATTAGAACGTATAACTTTCCGCAAGGTAGAGTAACCGATCATCGCATTGGATTAACTGTATACAATTTAAACGATGTTCTCGATGGAGATATTAATCAATTACTAGACGGCTTGGCAGCAGCAGATCGAGCAGACCGTCTAGAACAGGTGGTTTAGGTAGTGTCGCAGTGGACGTTGTCAGCGGTGTTGACAGCCGCTAAAGCATATCTAGATAAGAACAAATTGACATCTCCGCAACTGGAGGCTGAACTTCTTCTAGCCCATTCACTTCAGTTGAGTCGAGTCGAGCTCTATGTTCAATATGATCGGCCGCTGAACGAAGCGGAGAGAGAAAAATACAAAGGCTTGTTGAGAGATAGATGCTCCGGCAAGCCCCTGCAATATATAACCGGCAATCAAGCGTTTAGGCGACTCAACCTTCGGGTCGAGCCAGGTGTTTTTATCCCGAGACCAGAGACAGAGTTACTTGTGGAGAAAGCAATTGAGGAGATAAGTAAGTGCGAGCGATCGCAAAAAGAACCACTTGCTATAGTCGATCTAGGCGCTGGTTCCGGGGCGATCTGTCTATCCCTTGCGCAGGAGCTTACGGGCGTTCATATTTGGGCAGTCGATATCTCCACGCAATCGCTGGCGGTGGCAGAAGCTAATGCAATCGCCCACGGCCTGGAGGATAAAGTGACTTTCTTGTGCGGAGATTTGTACTCGGCATTGCCCCCGGCCGCAACAAAAAAATATGATTTCATAATTGCAAACCCCCCTTACATACCCAGCGGTGAAATCGAAGGATTGCAGTCGGAAGTGCGGGATCATGAGCCAAGAGAAGCACTTGATGGCGGTTCGACTGGTGACGTTATTTACCAGAGAATAATTAGTCAAGCGTCAAAATATATCAAAAATCGCGGCGCCGTTGCCTTCGAGGTCGGCATCGATCAATCGGAAACAGTCGGCGAGAGGCTGGCAAATGCCGGCTTTGCTAAAGTCGATGTTTACAAAGATTATAATGGTATCAAGCGCATTGTTATTGGCCGCAAAACCTCCAGATCCTAAGGTGCTATGCTTGAGTTAAAAGTCGATCCAAAAGATCCAAACGTTGAGCTAATCCAGAAAGCCGCGCAGATAATTCAAACCGGGGCGATCGCAGTCTTTCCTACAGATACAGTTTATGGACTGGGGGCGTCGATCAACAGCACCCCCGGAGTCGAGCGGATTTTTGCTATCAAAGGTCGCGAGCGAGGCAAGGGGTTGATCGCCTTAATAGCTGATGAGGCCGATCTTAAAGTGATTTGCAAAGAAGTTTCGGAAGCGTCTAGGGCTCTAATTAGAGCCTTCTGGCCGGGCCCTTTGACTTTGGTTTTGCCGGCCCGAGAGGCTCTTCCTGAATTAATGAAAGTCGACAAAACGGTGGGCGTTAGACTTGCGGATCATGAGCTGGTCAGGGCACTTATCTTGGCTGTTGGAGAACCATTAGCAACCACTAGCGCAAATATCTCCGAGGCAACAAGCGCTAAAACTTGTCGCGACGCTAAGGCTGTTCTTGCCGATCAAGTCGACGTTTATATCGATGGCGGTTCGGCCTTAGTTGGCATAGAATCGACAGTAGTGGACGCAGAGGTGTCTCCTCCTCGAATCTATCGAGAGGGCGCCATTTCTAAAGCAACTGTATTGGAGGTATTGACCGGGCATGGAAAAGGATAAACGGTTGGTTATTGGTGCGGATCACGCTGGCTACAAGGTCAAGCAAGATCTAGTAGAGCACTTGAAAAAAAAGGGTTATGATGTTCTTGACGTTGGAACGTACGATGAGGCTTCGGTTGATTATCCTGACTACGCCGCGAAAGTTGGTCACCTGGTTGCTGATGGCAAGTTTTCCAAAGGGGTGCTCGTATGCGGAAGCGGGTTGGGTGTCACAATTGCCGCTAACAAAATCGGCGGCGTCCGAGCTGTGACAGCAAACGATGTTGAGTCGGCAAAGCTAAGCAGAGCCCATAATAACGCCAATGTTCTTGGCATAGGAGCTCGTCTAATCGATTCAGAGTTGGCCTCCCGGGTACTCGATGAATGGCTGGAAACAGAATTCCTTGGTGGTCGTCACGAGAGACGGTTAGAGAAGATTACTTTGATTGAGGGAGAAGAACGGAGATAGGCATTGGATTTGCGAGAATTTGACCCTGAAGTCGCCCAAGCTATTCAGGGGGAACTGGAACGAGAACAAAACACACTTGAAATGATTGCCGCGGAAAACTTTACGAGTGAGGCTGTGCTTAGCGCTCAAGGAAGTGTTCTGACGAATAAATACGCTGAGGGATACCCTGGTAAGCGTTACTACGGTGGCTGTCAATACGTTGACGTTGTCGAGGATCTAGCTCGCTCGCGCGCAAAATCACTATTCGGGGCTGAGCACGCGAATGTCCAACCACACTCTGGCACCCAGGCGAATATGGCGGTCTATTTTGCGACGGTCAAACCCGGTGATACGATAATGGGCCTTGATTTGGGCGCGGGCGGTCACTTAACACACGGTTGCTCTGTTAATTTTTCCGGCAAGGTCTATAACGCTGTTACCTACGGCGTCGATCGTGAAACAGAATTGCTAGACTATGACAATCTGCGAGAGGTGGCGAAGAAGGCTAAGCCAAAGATAATTGTTGCCGGCGCCAGCGCTTATCCCAGACAGATTGATTTCGAGGTTTTTAGCAGTATTGCGTCGGAGGTAGGCGCTTTGTTAATGGTCGACATGGCCCATATTTCCGGGCTGGTCGCGGCCGGTCACTACGCGAGCCCGGTGCCCCACGCGGAGTTCGTCACAACTACCACACACAAAACCCTTCGTGGTCCACGGGGAGGTATGGTTCTTTGCCGAAAAGAGTTTTCTTCTGTAATCGACAAAACAGTCTTTCCGGGTATGCAAGGTGGTCCGCTTATGCACGTAATAGCGGCCAAAGCTATCGCGCTTAAAGAAGCCGCTACTGATGACTTCAAGGCCTACCAGGGTCAGGTAATGAAGAACGCGAAGGCTTTGGCGGCTGCTCTTCAAAGTCACGGTTTTCGCTTGGTTTCCGGAGGCACAGACACCCATTTGCTTTTGGTCGATCTAACTTCTCAGGGAATCACCGGCAAGCAAGCTGAAGAAGCTCTTGATAGATGCGGGATCACGGTTAATAAAAACGCTATTCCGTTTGATAAACAATCGCCATTTATAACTAGTGGAATACGGTTAGGTACTCCGGCGCTGACGACGCGCGGTATGAAAGAGCCTGAAATGGAAATTATCGCTCAGATGATAGGAAACGTACTGATGGGCATCGATGACGAATCCGCGTGCGACCTTGTTCGTCGCAGGACACTCGAGCTTTGTCGTGATTTTCCGCTCTACCCGGGACGCTCTGAGGGCCGCTGGTGACGCGTCCGTCTTGGGATCAATACTTCATGAATATTGTTGTTCAAGTAACAAAGCGATCGACGTGTCGGCGCCGGCAAATCGGTGCGGTCATAGTAAAAGACAAACGAATCCTCACGACTGGTTATAACGGGGCCCCGAGAGGGCTGGCTCACTGTTTAGATGTCGGTTGTCTGAGAGAAGAATATAAGGTGAAATCGGGTGAACGGCATGAACTTTGTCGCGGCCTTCACGCTGAGCAGAATGCTATTATTCAGGCAGCTCTTCACGGGGTATCAATAGAGGGCGCGACCATATATTGTTCACACCAACCTTGTATTTTATGCGCCAAAATGATTATTAACAGCGCGATTAGGAATATTCTTTTTTTGAACTCATACCCGGACGATTTGGCACAGGAGCTTTTGAAGGAAGCGGGGGTAAAGCAAATCAGATTATCAACTACGGAAGTGTTCAAGGCAGATGAATTATAGATATCTTCTGATCTTTCTAGTCTCTATAGGCGTCTCTTATCTCGCGACCAGGTGGATCAGGCCGGTGGCCTTAAAGCTGAAAGCGGTAGATCACCCCAGTGATCGCAAGATGCATGTTACACCGGTTCCGCGGCTGGGAGGGGTCGGTATTTGGCTGGGATTTATGACCGCGCTAGCCGGCTTTCTTATCTTTCAGCGCTTCTTTCCCAGTGAGCTTATTAACCTCCCAATTAGTCGTGAGTTTCAGGGTATTCTGCTAGGCGGTTTCATAATCTTGATCGTCGGGATTATTGATGATATTTGGAGTCTGACACCATTTTTTAAACTCGGTGGCCAATTAGCGGCGGCTTTGGTTCTAGTTGGTTTTGGAGTTAAAATGGAGTTTATCGGGAACCCGTTCGGAGAGCCCGGCGCCCTCTTTTACTTGGGCAACATCGGGATACTAATGACGGTTTTTTGGGTGATAGCTTTCGCTAACATCGTAAATTTTATTGATGGTCTCGATGGGCTGGCAGCCGGCATTTCGGTCATCGCCGGGCTGACTTTCTTCTTTTTCGGCCTGCAAACCGGCCAAGTGGGAAGTTCGCTGATGACGTTGGCGATAGCCGGCGCGGCATTAGGGTTTCTACACCATAATTTTTTTCCGGCTAAAATCTTTATGGGCGATTCAGGCAGTATGTTTTTAGGCTATCTTTTTGGCGCTATCACTGTAAATGGTGTTATGAAAAGCGTGGCGGCTGTCGCTCTGTTTTCACCTCTGATAATCATGGGTATTCCGATCTTAGACGCTGCTCTGGCGATTTTGCGAAGGTATCTTAGTAAGACTCCAGTCACTCAGGCCGATCGTGATCATTTGCATCATCGATTGATCAAACGAGGTCTAACGCATAAACAGACAGTGCTTTTCATATACGCGTGGAGCGCCGCGCTCTCCGCCATAGGACTGACACTAAGATTTCTGCCGTCTACTGAGAAATATCTTATTATTATTGCCGGTCTATTTTTGACACTTCTTTTTGCTGAAGTTGTCGGATTCTTCGATAATTTAAATGTTTTGGGCCGGAGTAATTCAAAAGAAAACGCGCTTGAGGAAGAAGAAAGTCCGTACGAAGAACCTAAGCCCGCGTCTACCTGGGTTGATGAGAGCACATAACTCTTGTGAATCTATTTGCTTTTGCAACTCTATGTGATAATATTACATCGGTTTTTTGCTTGGTAAGTAGTTCCAAGCTGCACTTTGGTCAAAGACATGTATGGGCCTGTCCGGCAAGACTTTAAGATTCGGCTTATCTGTGGATTCCCAAAAACCAGATGATGATTTTAAAGAAGATCTGCGCCGCTATAGCGGACTTGGCGTCGATCTCGTAACAAATACCCTTGTCGGTATTGGACTTGGATATTTGTTAGATCTTTGGCTGGGGACACTACCGTGGTTTATGGTTTCAGGGGTTGTTCTCGGGTCCGTGGCCGGATTTGTCTCGATTTTTCGCGCAATAAATAAACAAGATAAAGACGAACCTAAGAAATGAAAGAGTGGGCAAATCAGCAATCTTGTGATTAGCGGCGCGATCGGGGTAGGAATCGCGGCATTAAGCTCAGCGGTCACATTTGGTACGGCGGTCTGGGCATCAAGGAAACCAACGCTGATTGCGAGTGTTGCAACCTCGATAACTATAAGCCTTAAGTTAGTAGTTCTAGCCGGGGTTCTTTGGTTTTTCCTTAACCTAGGATACGCAATGAGTTCTCTATTGATCGGGTTTGGTGTGACCTACGCAATTTTACTGGGCGTTGAAGTTGCCTGGCTTAACAAGGAAAGGGGCAGGAGATAACGAGTGTCAGCAGAAGCAGCAGCAGAAGAAGGTTTTGACGTACTGCATCATATGGCTCCAAAAGTCCTTTACGATCTAAGAATTGGCGATATTGACATATCTATTACGAACACTGTTGTCACCATGTTTGCGGCGGCATTTTTGGCCGCTATTATTTTGCTCTGGGCAGCCAGGAAGCCAAAGATAATTCCAGGTCGTTTTCAAAGCGCCGTCGAGTCGATCGTTCTTTTTGTTCGTGACGACATAGTCATAACTATGATGGGCAAAGAGGGGATGGTCTGGTTTCCTTTCTTGGGGACCATATTTTTCTTTATTCTTTTCAGCAACCTGCTCGGGTTGGTGCCGGGGAGCAATACACCGACAGCACGCTTAAGCGTGCCTCTCGCTCTTGCGATAGTCGTTTTTATCTCGGTGCATGTACATGGAGTGATGAAGCACGGGCCGATCAAATATTTTATTAGCTGGGTGCCGTCTGGCCTGCCTTTGTGGGTTTGGCCGATCGTCTTCCTGCTCGAGATTGTCTCAGCAATAGCTAAACCGTTTTCGCTAACGGTAAGATTGTTTGCGAATATGCTGGCTGGCCACGTGATTATTTTAGTATTTTTGTCGTTTGTGCTTTTGTTCGGAACTTATCTTGTAGCACCGCTATCTTTGCCGTTTGCAATCGTTATGATGACGTTAGAAGTCTTGTTTTCAGCAATACAGGCATATGTTTTCACTATTTTATCAGCCATGTACATTGGCGCGGCAATTCACGCGGAACATTAGAAGGGAGTATCTATGGAGGGTCTTGGGCTCTTAGGAGCAGGAGTTGGAATGGGATTGGCAGCTTTAGGAACCGGTCTCGGTATTGGAGTTCTATCCGGCAAAGCAGTTGAGGGAATCGCTCGTCAACCGGAAGCCGGCGGAGTTATTCGTACGACAATGATCTTGGGCATAGTTTTTATTGAAGCTATCGCTCTGTACACGCTCGTTATCAGTATTCTTCTTTGGACTAAAGGCTAGGGACTAATATGGACATTCTTAAAGTTGAAGAAGGGCTGATTATTTGGGAAGTAATTGCTTTTGTCGGTCTCTTTCTCGTCTTGTGGAAATTCGCCTGGGGACCAATTCTCGGCATCCTAAGTGAGCGGGAAAATACCATTCGCGAATCAGTGGAAAAAGCCGAGGAAACGCGCGATGAGGCCGAAAAGCTCATGGCGGATTATAAGCGTCAGCTTGATGAGGCACGCGCCGAAGCCCAGAAGATAATTGAAGACGGGCGCAAATTTGGCGAAAGCATGAAAGAAGAAATTGTTCAAAAAGCTCGCCAGGAATCAGAGCAAGTATTGACCAAGGCCAACGAAGCGATCACCCGCGAAAAAGAATCAGCTCTAGCGGAACTTCAAAGTCAGGTTGCCGACCTCACCATCGACGCGGCATCAAAAGTGGTTAATCGTTCGCTTAGCAAGAAGGATCATCAACAGCTTATTGAAGAATATCTGGCGGAAGCAGGCAGCATAAGTGACAATTAGCACCGGTGAGGAGCAAGCCAGTGGGCTTGACGTACAAATGGGAAGAGAAATGAATAAGGCTCAAAGTTACGCGGCGTCTCTCGTTGAGTTGGCTCGAGCTGAAGAGACTCTAGACAAAGTCGACAAAGACCTACGGTTGGCTACAAGCACTTTTCTTGGACATCTCGATCTAAAAAATTCCCTGGTGGACAAATCCTTACCAGCCTCCAAAAAAGAAATTATCATTGAGGAAGTATTCGGCGACCAACTTTGTCGCCTGACTCGAAATTTTCTGCAGCTTTTAGTAGGCATGGATCAGATCGGTTTATTGCCGGAAGTAGCTGATGAATTCTCAAAGAACCTGGAGGCCGTGGAAAACAAAGCGATTGCTGAAGTTACTACAGCGATTCCCTTGGAAGAAGAATTCTCTGCCAGGTTAACCAAACAATTATCTGAAATGACCGGACGAGAAGTAACAATAAGAGCAGCAGTTGATCCGGCGATTGTCGGCGGAATAGTAGTTAAGGTCGGCGGCAAGTTGATTGATGGAAGCATCCGCAATCAGCTCAATCGGCTTCGAGATAAAATGCTAGAAAGCTAGACCTAAAACATTGTCAGTGGTTGTAAATAACCACTCGTCTTTGAAATTTAAGCTGCCAACAAAGGGGTTTTTAAAACCATGCAACAGTCGATAGATGCTTCAAAGATCGATAAGGTTCTAAAGAAACAGATAGATGAGTTTAAGACTCAACTAGATGTTGCCGAGCAAGGAACGGTAATCGAGTTGGGTGACGGTATCGCGCGCCTAAAAGGACTACCGAGCGCGATGGCCGGCGAGCTATTAGCCTTTCCAAACGGAATATTTGGTATCGCCC
>JAUVQD010000048.1 GCA_030598355.1 Actinomycetes bacterium | reverse complement strand
TTGATAACACATCTCTTCATACTCCAATAAAATCCTTTACTATTTGTATTCCGATATAAAGTAATTTAATCACCTTTAAAGCACAGTTCAATACAAAAAGACAATAATTTACCTGCAGAAATAGATTATTTTGCGAGTCTTTTTTGGCTTCTAAACCTTATCGAATCGGTAGCCAACTTGGCGGATAGTTTTGATAAGGCCGGCCCGGCGACTGCCAAGTTTAGAGCGAAGGCGACGTATGTGCACATCAACCGTGCGAGCCCCTCCATAATAATCATATTCCCATACTTGATTAAGTAGGGCCTGGCGGGTCCAAACCCTGTTGGGGTGCACTATCAGAAACTTCAAAAGCTCATATTCTTTAAAGGTCAGCGCTAGCAACCGACCGTCAACCCGCACCTCATATGTGTCAAGATCGACAACTAAGCCGCCAACTTCTATGCGTCCGGTCTCAGTCGGAGCAGCGACAAGACGTTCTATTCGAAGGCGAAGCTCTTCCTCGCTAAATGGCTCAACTAAAAAATCGTCGGCCTCGCGCAACCACGCCGAGCCGGGCATCGACCGCTGATCCAATAGCGCAACGACGGGCATCGACCCCTCAGAAACAGCCGCTTCCCCGATTTGATCAAAATGTTTTTGTCCGGACGTGAGATCAATCAGCAATACGTCGTAGTCCAGAATATTTGAATCATCTATTCCAGTATGGTCAAGAGCGGTCGCCAGAAACCCGCCACTCTCCAATTTCCGTGTCAGCTCTTTTGCTTTAGCCTCACTCGATACGACTGCTACTTTTACCATAGACCCAACAATCTATCATAGATCAGGTCAGTTTTTACTCGTTAATCCTTACCCGCTACAGTATCGATAAGTATCGATCGATTTCGTATTGACTGACCTGAGCCTTATATGCGTCCCATTCAGCTTTTTTATTCCGGATGAAGTACTCATAAACGTGCTCGCCCAGAGCTTCTTTTAGGAGCTCACTACCTTCAGCAATTTCAATTGCCTCATGAAGATCTTGCGGCAGAGAATCGATATTAGCGGCTTTCCGTTCGGCCTCGGTCATATCATATATATTATCTGTCGCTTCAGGCGCGAGCTCATAGTTTTCCTTCATTCCCTTAAGACCGGCGGCTAGCATAACCGCAAAAGCAAGATATGGGTTGCACGCTGGATCCGGGCTTCTCAACTCTACCCTGGTCGCATGCTCTTTGCCCGGTTTGTACTGAGGTATTCTAACTAGAGCTGACCGGTTACGCCGCGACCAACACATATAGACCGGGGCCTCATAGCCTGGAACCAACCGCTTATAGGAATTAACCCACTGGTTGCAGACCGCAGTTATCTCTTTGGCGTGCTTCAAGATGCCGGCCACATACGCCTTGCCGGCTTTAGAGAGATGGTACTCATCGTTAGCGTCAAAAAAAGCGTTGACGTCACCCTTAAATAAGGATTGATGGGTATGCATCCCGCTGCCGTTTTCACCAAATATCGGCTTCGGCATAAACGTGGCGTAAATGCCCGCCTCTTGCGCAACCTCTTTGACCGTCAAGCGATAGGTCATGACATTATCGGCCATCGACAGGGCGTCATCATAACGCAAGTCGATTTCATGTTGGCTAGGTGCTACTTCGTGGTGGCTGTACTCAACGGATACACCCATTTCCTCTAAAGCAAAAACTGTCTCCCGGCGGTAATCCGTCGCCAGATCCAGCGGCGTCAGATCGAAATAACCGCCTTTGTCTAAGGTTTTAGTAGTAGCGCTGTCTTCAAAGTAGAAAAACTCGAGCTCAGGGCCAACATACATGGTCAGACCCATATCAGCAGCTACTTTGAGATTACGTTTTAAGACATATCGCGGATCGCCCGCGAAAGGTTTTCCGTCAGGAGTTTGAATATCGCAAAACATACGGGCTACACCCTGCTCAGAGGGACGCCAAGGCAAGACCGCGAATGTATTCGGATCGGGGATGGCAATCATATCTGACTCTTCTATTCTACAGAAACCCTCGATAGACGAACCGTCAAAACCCATGCCCTCGGAAAAAGCTGTCTCCAACTCTGCCGGCGTTATGGCAAAGCTCTTCATAACACCAAGTACATCTGTAAACCAGAACCTGATAAACTTTATGTCCTGATCTCTAACTGCTTTTAAAACATATTCTTGATCTTTCTTAACCGTCATAGAGCGCTCCTTCACCTAGATTCCTGCTAAATATTAGCACTAACATATTTCAAACATGTTAAATCATTTATATTTTTTCGAGTCCCGCCCTTTTTTGGGCGGAAATTTCTTGCTAATTTCCTTTTTTATGCTGCTTACTTGGTCACGAACTTTCGCGGCATATTCGAAATCAAGATCTTCAGCTGCCTGCCTCATCTCTTCTTCCAGCCCTTGAACAAGGCGATCAATATCATCTTTCGGCAACTTCGATAGCTTCTCAAATACCGGCTCCTCGCCTTCCCAGGTAGCAGTCTCCTCCGCCACTCCGCCCGCCTGTACGAGATCTGCCACGGCCTTTCGAATAGTTTCCGGTTCGATGTTGTTTGCCTCGTTATAGGCGATTTGCTTTAGTCGTCGTCGATTTGTCTCATCAATAGCAGTTTTCATCGAGGCCGTCATAACTGAGGCATACATAATTACTTCTCCGCTGACGTTCCGCGCCGCCCGGCCGATTGTCTGTATTAAAGATCCCGCAGACCTTAAGAACCCCTCTTTATCGGCGTCTAAAATCGCGACAAGCGAGACCTCCGGTAGATCGAGTCCTTCGCGCAGAAGATTTATACCGACTAGAACGTCGAATTTACCTAATCGCAGGTCTCTTAATATCTCAACGCGTTCAAAAGTTTTGATATCTGAGTGAAGATATCTAACCTTGATTCCGACCTCAAGCAAGTAATCAGCTAAGTCCTCGGCCATTTTTTTGGTGAGCGTGGTCACAAGGACCCGTTCTTTGCCGGCAACCCTCCCCCTGATTTCATGAATCAGATCATCGATCTGTCCTTCAACCGGCCTCACGCTTACCTCGGGATCTACCAGGCCGGTTGGTCGAATAATCTGCTCAACAACTTGACTTGCGGACTCGAGCTCCCAAGCCCTCGGAGTGGCGCTGACAAAGATGGCTTGGGAAACCTTAGATTCGAACTCTTCGAATTGGAGAGGCCGGTTATCCCGAGCTGATGGAAGACGGAAGCCGTGCTCAATCAAATTTTCTTTCCTCGATTGATCGCCGGCGTACATGCCGTGAAGCTGAGGAACTGTTACATGAGACTCGTCGATAATAATTAAGAAATCTTTCTTAAAATAATCCAGAAGCGTAAAAGGCGGCTCGCCCGGAGCTCTTCCGTCAAAATGGCGGGAGTAATTCTCGATCCCCGAACAAAAACCCATCTCTCGCATCATTTCCAGATCATAATTAGTGCGCATCGACAGGCGCTGAGACTCAAGTAATTTACCGGCCTTCTCAAGCTCAGCCGATCTGATCTTCAATTCCTTTTCAATGCTCATGATTCCAGCTTCTAAGCGTTCTTTAGACGTAACATAATGTGAGGCAGGAAAAACTGCCAGACGCTCAAGATCAGCCATGACCTCCCCGGTAATCGGGTCAACTTTAAGCAAGCGCTCTACTGTGTCCCCAAAAAACTCCACACGAAATGGGGCCTCCTCATAAGTTGGAAAAATTTCGAGGATATCGCCTCTAACTTTAAAGGTACCGCGGACTAAATTGTAATCGTTTCGCTGATACTGCATCTGCACGAGCTTCTTTAGGGTTTCGTCACGCCCAGCCGGAGCCCCCCGATGCAGCCAGACTAAATGCCCGAGGTATTCTTCGGGCGAGCCCAATCCGTAAATACATGAGACACTTGCGACAGCGATAACATCGTCACGCGAAAGAACAGCTGATGTTGTGGCGTGCCGAAGTTTATCTATTTCGTCGTTGATAGACGCGTCTTTCTCTATATATGTATCTGTATGCGCTATATACGCTTCAGGTTGATAATAGTCGTAATAGCTGACGAAATACTCGACCGCGTTCTCTGGAAACAATCCCTTGAATTCAGAATACAATTGCGCGGCCAATGTTTTGTTGGGGGCAATAACGAGAGTCGGTTTCTTAACCTGCGCAATTATGTTCGCCATGGTAAATGTCTTCCCCGAGCCTGTCACGCCCATGAGGGTCTGATAGCGAAACTTCTTTTTCGCGCCCGCTTTTAATTTCTTAATCGCTTGTGGTTGGTCGCCCTGAGGTTCATATATTGAGACAAGCTTAAATTTGCTCATGTCTTAATTTCTCAAAAACTATTTTGGCTTGGTCTTCAAGCAACTCTGGTGTGCCTTTGTTGATAATAATTAGGTCCGCATGAGTTAATCGTTCGCTTTCAGATATTTGAGAGGCAACTCTCGCCTGGGCCTCTTCCATAGTCAAGCCCCTCTTCAATAATCTGCTTACCTGAAGATCAGGGCTGGTCGCGACAACCACGACTACATCAAACAACCCGACCATGCCAGCTTCAACTAATAATGGAACTTGAACAATTCCGATCTCATGATTCTGTTGGCGCCACTCATCTAGAATCTCTTTGACGCGCTCAATAACGGCGGGATGAACCAGCTGGTTGAGTGCTTCAAGTTGAGAGGGATTACCGAATACCTCGGCGGCCAATAAGGCTCTATCAATTGACCCATCTGTATCTAATATTTTATCGCCAAAATGGCTCCTCACGTTCGCAAAAACAGGGGTATCCTTAGCAATTGCTTCTTGAGCCAATAGGTCGGTATCCAGGCACACGGCGCCCAATTTAGCGAAATAATCCGCTATTCTGCTCTTCCCGCTGGCAATCCCACCTGTTAATCCCACTGCAAGCAATATGTATCCTCCAATTTGTTCGCCGCTAACTAATAATACTATAAGCTTTAAACCTTGATCCTCATTTTTCCGCTTGTATTTGGTTATTATGGCCTTTAGGTCTTGTAGTTATCAGCAGGTTTAATGTATAATTTTGTCGGTTCATATTCCAGGTTGACTTATCCGTTTCAGCCATTTGATGCGTTACAGATATGTTTGTTAACAAGACCCTGGGGAACCAAGTAATTTTTAGGGGGCCAAGATTTAGATGGCGAACGTCCAAGAGACGGGTGAAGCGAGAGAAGCAGGTTACATTGTAGATTCGGAGGGGAACTTAGTACCAGACTACGACCAAACAATCAAAGTGTTTGATGACGGTGACATCGTCACCGGAGTCGTGGTCAAGATAGACCGCGACGAGATCCTGGTAGATATAGGCTACAAGTCCGAGGGTGTTATCCCGATCTACGAACTTTCTATCCGCAAGAATATCGATCCAAATGAAGCAGTAACATTAGGTGATGAGATTGCCGCGCTTGTTTTGCAAAAAGAAGACAAGGATGGCCGGTTAATCCTATCCAAGAAACGCGCGGAATATGAGCAATCATGGATACGCGTTGAAAAGTTCAGTAAAAATTCTGAAACACTGACCGGCAAAGTTATTGAGGTCGTCAAGGGCGGGTTGATACTCGATATCGGACTTAGAGGCTTTTTACCAGCCTCGCTTGTGGATGTCCGACGCGTCAAAGACCTACAGCAGTTTGTCGGCCAAGAGCTTGAGTGCAAAGTAATTGAGATGGACAGAAATCGAAACAATGTTGTTCTCTCACGTCGTTCAGTTCTTGATGAAGCCCGAAAACAAGAGCGCGAAAAAGTAATAACCGGATTGAAAAAAGGTGAGAAGCTCTCAGGCAAGGTCTCAAGTATTGTCGATTTTGGGGCTTTTGTTGATTTGGGTGGCATTGACGGGTTGATCCATATCTCGGAAATGTCTTGGACTCATATAGACCACCCCTCGGAATTACTAAATATCAGCGATACCATTGATGTCAAAGTACTCGACATCGATCATGAGCGCGGTCGAATTTCCTTAGGGTTAAAGCAATGTCAGGATGATCCCTGGAAAGAAAAAACAAAAGACTTAAACATCGGCGACACAATCGATGGGAAAATCACAAAGATAGTGCCCTTTGGCGCTTTTGTGGCTATTCCCGGCGGAGTCGAGGGCTTGGTGCATATTTCGGAATTATCGGAAGAACATGTCGAGGTACCCGAAGAAGCTGTGAAACTAGATGAATCGGTGTGCGCGAAAATTGTCGACATCGATTCCGATCGACGTCGGGTCAGTCTAAGTATTCGCCAAACCAAAGACCCGGTCGTTGAAGAAAGTGATCAAACACCGGCGGATACCGCAAAGGTTGTTGAAACGGAAGCAGTAGGCGCAACAGAAGTCGAAGAAGTTTCCGACACTGTGACCGCGGCACCTGAAGTTAAAACTGCCGTAAAGAAAAAGGTAGCGAAGAAAGCACCCGCTAAAAAGAGCACGGCCGCTAAGAAAGAAAAACAGGCGGCTGCGGCAGATACTTCTAGCAAAGAGTCGGCTGACGAAAAAGAGAAGGCTCCCGAGCAAGTTCTTGAATCAGGCGACTCGGCTTCCACAATTGAGGCTTTGTCAACTTCAGGTTCAATTGATAAAAAAACCAGTGAGGCAATCGACGAAGTTCTAAAACGTGATGTCCCCACCGCAGACGACACCTTGAACGAAGAAAACTTGGCAGTTAGAGCCGCCAAGGAAAATGAAGGTGACACGGCGGCAGCGGGTTCATATGAAGATGTAATTGAGCAGATGAAAGACGTGCGAGGCGGAAAAGATAGCAGCTAGCGTCTCATTTTAAAAATTCATCAGATCAATCAATAAAAAACGCGGTCTAAACCGCCGGATACAACCGGAGATTTAGGTCGCGTTTCTAGTATTTTAGTCTGTTTAAGAAACGTGGTCTAAACCGCCGAATAACAAAGGTTGCGAAGGGTAAGCAAAACGCCGTAGACGGCAGTTTCGGTCGCGTTTCTAGTGTTTCGACCTGCGTTGGCGCCATGTCCACAAAACAAGTACCACGCCCGCGGCCAGTAGCCAAAAGAACACCAATGATATTTTCCTTGCGGAAATTGGCTGCGGCAACGCGAAGCCGGATTTGATAATACGAATGCTGGTCGCGTTAATCATCATATCGCCCCCCTGTTTAGGGGAATTGGCATGAAAAACACCATGGACTCTAACTATATCACCGCGAAAACCATAGCGCCCGGTCGTGATTTCTCCGACCAACTTCTTTGGAACAAGCACACCTTGACCATGATTGAAACCGGCCAACTGTCGAACGCGACCCTGCCGACTATACGGGTCATCATTGATATTTAACCAAACGCCATCTTTACGCTCCATGGTATCGCCGATAACCTCGCCGGTGAACGTAACTACCTTACCGTCATATTTTTCGGCGTCTTTAGCCAACTGTTTTGAACCAACAGCCCAAGCAGGCCCGGCAAAGCAAGTCATGACTACAATCAAGACAAAGAAGGATATCACCCGTAATAACCTGCTCATTTACCCCTCGCAACCGCAAATAAGAATCCGGCCAGGGCGAAAACGGCCATGAACTCTAATCGGCCTGTCCACATAGCCAGAATGTAGTAGCTCTTTAAGGCAAGCGGCATAGCCGGATCGGTGATCCCAACAGACAAACCAGTTGTTGTCCCGGCCGAGACACTCTCAAACAGAGCCTGAACAAACGGGTAGCGATAAAGAACACCGAGAACCGCGCCCCCAAGATGCATGACTACAAACGCAATCACTATCAACATGGCCGCGCGCACCTGCTTATCCTCAATAATCCTATTTTTTATATGATGAATTCTTTGAAAAGTAATTGCCGACTCTGGCAGAACAAATCGACGCATTTCACCGACAAAATTCTTGGCGATAATTCCCACCCGCATGCCTTTGATTCCCCCACAGGTAGACGCCGCGCTGCCCCCTATCGTCATCGCTATTGTGATGGCCAACATCGCTAACGGGCCCCAACTACGAACAAGCTGGGCGCCGTTGAGACTGGTTAATCCTGTGCCGGTATGAGCTGACGCCACAAGATAAAAACCTTTTCTAAAGAGAGACGTGACACCGCTCAGCGCCTCTGTTTGCATGAGCGCGATGAGTACCAGACCGAGTGTGATTGAAAGCGTGATTGTAAACGAAACAATCTCGATGTTGCGATAGATCTCCCGGGGCTTACCGTTCCATACTGACCAATGAAGAACAAAATTGAGAGATCCGATAATAAAAACAATCATAGTGACGATTTCGATGGTAAAACTGTGGTA
>JAUVQD010000026.1 GCA_030598355.1 Actinomycetes bacterium | reverse complement strand
CTTGCTGCTCGGCAAGATTTTTCTCAGATGTCTCTGTTTTAGCTTCCCGCTCCTCTATGGCTTTTATCTTACCGTCTAGCACCTCTTCTTTTTGAGCCAATCTATTCTCTTGGCCCTGCACTTCTTTTCTTCTTTCATTCGCCGTCTTTTCGGCCTCGCTTAGCATCGAAAATATTTGATCTTTTGCCTCAAGTAATGCCGTCTTTTTCGCTCTTTCAGCCTCATCCGAGGCTTTTTCGCCTATTCTCTTCGCTTCTGTTTCAGCAGAATCAATTTTGGCCTCCGCAATCATCTTTCTAGCTAAGAAGCCAGCGATTAAGCCAATAATCAGCGCCGCCAAACCTGCAATGATCGTTGTATTTATGACGTCCTCCCCCAATCAATAATTAAAAAAGCCGAGCACTTTGCTCGGCAATCAAACTTCACCGGTATCAAAATATCCCGGTTATCATTTATCAATATCTAGTTTGATACAAAAGGTCTCTGACCTTTGTAAATCTATATCAACCAATTACGGTAAAGCTCATTTGCCACAAAAAATGTTACTACTTTTACCTATCAGCGTCAAGGCGACAACTGCTTGCTTAAGCTCGATCTTTACGCATCAATTAATAATTTTACGTAACACTTTTTGGGTAATCGCCGGGCTAAAGCCCCGTCTCAACAAAACCTGACCGAGACGCCTCATTTTTACAGTATTGTCGAGCCCCACGTATTTTGACAATCTTGTCTTTGCCAGGCATAACGCTAATTCTTCCTCTTCCTGCTCACCATAAATGGTTGCCAATTCGCGATCAACAGTTTTTGGATCGACACCCTTAAACAGCAACTCTTTTTTGATCCGGTGTCTGCCCAGACCCTGAACTTGTACGCGCTCTTCTATCCACGTTTTTGCAAACACTTTATCGTCTAGATAGCCAGCGCTTTCCAAATTCTTTATCACCGCTTTAACAACTTCTAAAGATATCCCGCGTTTTCCTAACTTGCCCGAAATTTCCTGGCAGCTTCTGCTTCTGTACGTCAGCATGGCTAGAGCTGAATTCATAGCCAAGCGTTCTTCCTTTTCTGAGATAAGTCTGCTTAATTGTTGTGATTGATATCCTTGACCTATCGCCAACCCTAAATCATTAACAATCTTTGTAGCGGTGGTTCGCCATGGTAATTGATCAACATAGATCTTAGTTGCTTGGCTGTTGAAGGCTTTCGCTTCTAAGTCTGTAATAACGCTATACGCGGCATCAATGGATAGCTGTTCAGACGGTCTCGGGTGTTCGCTTCTTTTTATCGCCAGCGCCATCAGCTTTTTCGCCCCCCAAGCCCAGTGATGCCTTAATCTTGCCCTCTATCGTGTCGCTGATATCCGGGTTTTCCATCAAATGTTGCTTTGCCGCCTCTCGCCCTTGACCTAATCGATCTTTCCCATGCGTATACCAGGAACCACTTTTTTCTATAACGCCGTTATCAACTCCCAGATCTACAAGACAACCTTCTTTTGATATTCCCTCGCCATACATGATGTCAAATATAGCTTGCCTAAAAGGCGGAGCCATCTTGTTTTTAACAACCTTTGCCCTAACTTTATTACCGACCATTTCCGCCCCTTGTTTAATAGACTCGATTCTTCTGATGTCTATCCGCACAGAAGCATAAAATTTAAGCGCTCTGCCCCCCGGCGTTACCTCCGGGTTACCAAACATCACACCTATTTTTTCTCTTAGCTGATTTATAAAAATAGCTGTTGTTCTGGATTTGCTTATTGATGACGTTAATATTCGTAGCGCTTGAGACATTAAACGGGCTTGAAGGCCCACGTGGGAATCTCCTATTTCTCCCTCGATTTCCGCTCGTGGCACTAACGCGGCTACGGAGTCAATAACAACTACATCCAATGCGCCGCTTCTCACCAACATATCAGCGATTTCAAGCGCTTGTTCTCCCGTGTCGGGTTGAGAAATCAATAAGTTATCGATATCAACGCCTATTTTTTTCGAGTAAACCGGATCTAGCGCATGCTCGACATCGATAAACGCCGCAATGCCGCCGTCTTTTTGCGCTTCGGCTACAATATGTAAAGCCAAGGTAGTTTTGCCGGAAGCTTCAGGGCCAAATATCTCGACCACTCGCCCCCTTGGAACTCCGCCAACTCCCAGAGCCGCGTCTAGTGAAACCGCGCCGGTAGGAATTATGGAAACGTCTAATCGGCTTGAGTGCTCCCCTAATTTCATCAGAGCACCTTTGCCATACTTTTTCTCAATTTGCTCTTTTGTCATTTCCAGTACTTTTTCTCGTTCCATGCGCCCTCCATTCAAATACACGTGTTAAGCTTTGTCTTTACCTGTTAAAACTTTCGCTCGCCGGTCGAGCCGATATCACTATAGCGAACGCGTGTTCGCTTGTCAATCCCTAGTTGGAAAATTTATTCTGGCCAATACTTTGTGTTCGGCCCCTTTCGGTGACAGGTGACTTGAAAACAAGGTCACGTGAGTCACCTTAAACCTGTCTTCCAAATGATCCACCTTAATCTTACTATTCAAGCGTTCAATATCAATAGCTTTCGCCGTTCTCGTTCTAGCTAAGGTTATGTGTGGAGTAAAAGCCTTTTCTTCATCTTTTAACCCCCGCCCGACAAGAGCCGCGTTTATTTTTTGCTGAATCGTTCTTAACTCGAATTTCTTGTCCACTCCAAGCCAAAGCACCTTAACTCGGCGGGCGTTTGGAAAAGCACCGATTTCCCTGGTCTTACACCAAAATGATCTGCAATTACTCAATGCTTGCCGCAGATCATCAGCAATCTCGCTAATATCTTCCTTGGGACACTCTCCCAAAAACTTAATCGTCAGATGTATATTACGAGTAGAAACCCACTTGATATTGTCTTCCTCGACCTCAAGCTCACCCTTAATGTGCGATGGTATGGATTTGATTCGCGCAGGCAGCTCAATGGCAATGAAAATACGCATCACTGTATGTCATGATCCGACAAGAAAAGACGCAGCATATTTAAGGCTGTGAAAGCACTATTTTTCTGGATCGCGTCTCGATCCCCTCCAAACCGAAATTCCCGGACAGCTTCGCGCTCTTTATCGCTGACGGCGATAAATACCAGGCCAATTGGTTTGGTGGTCGAGCCACCTTCTGGTCCTGATACCCCAGTCGATGATAGACCAACGTCCACACCTAAACTATCTCTAACCCCACGAGCCATCTCCAAGGCTGTCTCGCGACTAACTGCGCCTTTTTCTACCAATGTCTTCTCTGAAACTTTCAACAATTCATGCTTAACCTCATTCTCATAAGCGACAACAGCGCCCGTAAAATATTTAGAGCTTCCGGGCGTGGCTGTAATTTCAGCCGCGATTCGCCCGCCGGTAAGTGATTCGGCTATCCCCAGTGACAGTCCTTTTCCGGACAGAAGTTCGCCGACTACCTGTGAGAGCGTCTGATCGTCAAAACCATATACTGAGTCCCCCAGACAATCTTCAACCGCCTGAACCGCTTTATCCAGATCCTGCCGCCCAACGTTATCGTCCTGGCTGATTATGGTCACCACAATATCTTTAGGGCTGGCTAGCATGTTGAAGGTCAAATGTTGATAGGATGTGATAACCGGGTTGACCAGCCTAGATGCTTCCGGCTCGCTTAACCCTTTTAATTTGATCTTTTTCATAGCTGTACCGGGTACTACGCCAAACCGGTTTTTTAAATCCCTTGCTATCTGTTCCAGCATAGCCGTCATCTCGGCGGGGACCCCCGGCAGCGCGTATATAATCGTGCCCATCAGTTCAACTGTTATTCCCGGGGCCGATCCTTTTGTTGGACCAAGCCAACTTGCGCCCTCAGGCAAATACGCTTGCCTCATAAAAGCTTCCCTGTCGGCTCCGGGCGGGATTAAAAGCTCGATCTTATCGCTCATTTCAGGATCGGGTTTTAAACGTTTTTTACCAGCTATGGATATCGAATCACGTGTAACATCATCATGAGTAGACCCCAGGCCCCCGGTCAATATCAGAAGATCAACTTTGTTCACGGCTTGCCTTAGTTCTTCGGCAATGATCTCAATATCATCAGGCACTTTGATTATGAAACGGGTATCGAAGCCGCGGCGACTCAGCCAATCTCCAAGATACTCGGAATTTCGATCACGAGACTGCCCGATGACGAGTTCAGTGCCGATAACTATGATTCCGGCTCTAAATCGCTGGGCGCTCAACCGATATACCTGGTTTTACTTGAGATGCTGCGCTTCTTTTTGATCGTGATAATCTGATTTCTCCGGCCCCGGTTTTATCTTTAGATAATAATCTATTCCTGAGACAATCGTGATCACCACGGCCACGCCCATAACAATATCCGCTAAGACAGGATTAATTACCGATGGTTTTAGGATCCAAAATACTATGGCCAGTACCTGACTTACGGTCTTGATCTTTCCAAGCGAGCTGGCCACAATAATCTTACCGTTGGCCCAGGCAAAAAGCCTGAGTCCGGAGACCGCGAATTCTCGTGTAATTATTATCATCGCCAGCCAGGCCGACAGCCGACCTTGCCCCACCAACGTTATTAGAGCAGCTGATATCAAAAGCTTGTCCGCAAGAGGATCGAGAAACTGTCCGAAAACGGTTATCTGATCGTGTTTTCGCGCGACATATCCGTCGACACTATCTGTCAACGCCGCGATCACAAAAACCACAACCGCCGCCCAATCTCCCCAGGAAACCTGACTCAAAAGAAAAACCACGAATACAGGTATTAATATTATCCTCAATAGCGTCAGGCGATTCGCTAAGTTAGACACTTCACAAGCTTCCCCCTGAAATCATAATCTTCGTAACTTTCGATTCTAACTTCCACTATTTCCCCTGGTTTTACATTGTCTTGTTCAAAAACAACTTCGCCGTCAATTTCCGGCGCTTGATGCCTGCTTCGCCCGAAACTTAAGTCCCGTTCGCAAAAATCAACTAAAACTTCTAAGTCTTCACCAATGAAGCGTTCATTACGTTTTTTGGAAATATCATCCACCAAAGCTCTTATTTGGCCGGCTCTTTCCCGTTTGGTCCCGGAGGGTATTTGATCAGACAGACTTGCGGCGTGCGTACCGCCTTCCGCTGAAAACTCAAAAACTCCGACATAATCCAAAGCCGCCGATCGCAAAAACCGAGATAGATATAATATATCCTCATCAGTTTCTCCTGGAAACCCTACCATTATGGAAGTTCTCAAAGAAATCTCGGGTACTGCCGCCCGTAAGTCTTCAATCACTTCTAAATAGCGACGACCCTCTCCCCATCTTTTCATGACTCTCATAATCCCGGGGCTCGCGTGCTGAAAGGGAATGTCGAGATAAGGACATATTTTTTCGCTATCTCTGATTGTGGCGATCAACTCTTTAGTCACGTGCTGTGGTTGCAAGTAAAGTAAACGTATCCACCTGATATCCGTCTTATCGCCAATATCATAAAGAAGCTTTGCCAGGTTTGTTCCGCTATCAATATCTGATCCGTATGAACCGGTGTCCTGCCCGACTATCACTATTTCCTTGCATCCGTTGGCAACTAGATATGTCGCCTCATTCAAGACCTCCCCTTTGGCTCGGCTCGAAAAAGGTCCTTTAATAGCGGGAATCGCGCAATAAGAACACCCGTGACTACAACCCTCTGAAATTTCCAGATAAGAGCTCGCGCCTTTTCCAGCTGCCTGGAAGGCCAGGTTGAGCTCGCCTTTAATGCCCAGGACTCTTGGCATCTCAGTCATATTGTCGTAATCCAAAAAAATATCTACCTCAGGTAAATCTTTGGATAATATATCTTTATAGCGCTCTACGAGGCAGCCTATCGCAATTACTTTTAATTCAGGATTATTTTGCTTTAGGGCGCTGACCTCAAAAAGGCAATTAATTGACTCCTCTTTGGCTGAATCAATAAAACCACAGGTATTCACAATAATTGCTTGAGCTTTGACAGGATCATCGACAATCTTAATATTTAATTCGGAAAGCGCTTTTTCAAGCCGGAGCGAAGAGGTGGTATTCTTTGGGCAGCCAAGGGAAAGAATGTGAACCGACTGCATTACCTAAAATTTGTAATTTGAAGCGGAAGACCAAAATCTTTGGATTTAATAAAACCAATCGCTTCCTGTAAAACATCCTTCTTTTTGCCGGCGACCCTCACCTGGTCGGGTTGAATCTGCACATTGATCTTAAGCTTGGTCTGCTTGAGGGCTTTGGCTATCTCCTTGCCCTTCTCATTTGAAATACCTTGAACAAAGCGACCCTCTCGCCGTACATGACCTCCTGAAGCAGGTTGAACTTCATCTAAAGACAAAGACTTAATATCTACTCCCCGTCTAACTAGCTTAGCTGTCAAAATATCATATAAACTTTTTAAGGCGAGATCGTTTTCAGCCGACAACGTCATTTGATTAGCCGTTTTTTCAAAGTCAATAACGCAACTAGACTTCTTCAGGTCATACCTGTTAGCCGCCTCTTTTTTCGCTTGGTTAATTGCGTTATCAACTTCGTGCATTTCAATAACCGAAACGATATCAAAAGAATTTTCTTTACCCATTACATCCCACTTAAGTTGTGACCCATCTATCCTAGAGGCGAAAAGAAGCTCGCCAACCATATAATCAAAATGATTGCCCCGACCAATAAAACCAAAGCCAGTACAATCTGTCTTCTCCTTATCTTTACCGTATCTGCATCTGAAATCCTGCCGTCGTGTCTCTTCTGAGCAATGCCGGCCTGCGCTCGATACGTCTTTAGCAAAGGTTCCGGGTTGATATCTAGCCACTCAGCATATGTTTTTAAGAAACCAACCACATAAGCTTCGCCGTCAATTTCATTAAAAGCGTCCTTTTCTATAGCCGTTATATGCTTGGCTCGGATTTTTATCGCTTTTTCAACGTCTTTAATACTCGCTTTTCGACGACGACGTTCGTCGGCTAAGGTCTGCCCTATTGATGTCATACTAACTAAATTTAGCACAAGTTCCTTGCTATATTCAAAACCTTTAAGCCAGAATTGACATCATTCGCTCGCACGAACTTTGCGCCTGACTTCTAATTGGTTCTTCAATTACGACCTTCGTTTCTTCATTTTTCAAGCTCAAGTAGACTTTTTTTAATGTCGTTAACTTCATGTTCGGGCAAATTATGTCTTTACTTGGAAGCAAAAAAACCTTATCAGGGTTATCTTTGCTCAATCGATGAAGCATTCCCGCCTCTGACCCCACAATTATCACATTGGCTTTGCTTGAACGCGCATACTTGTACATTCCAGATGTGCTACAAATATGGTCAGCGATCTCCAAAACTTCCGGTTGGCATTCCGGATGCGCCATAAAAACCGCCCCCGGGTTTTGCTTTTTTAAATTCAAAACTGATGCTTTGGTTATCTTATGATGAGTTGGACAATAGCCGGGCCAGGAAATTACTTTTTTACCAGTCAGGCTCGCTACATATGTGCCGAGGTTCTTGTCTGGCACAAAAATAACAGCATCACCTGGAAGACTGTTGACAACCGCCACTGCGTTTGAGGATGTGCAACAAATATCGCTAACAGCTTTTACCGCCGCTGAAGTGTTTACGTAACAGACGACAGGCACCCCAGGATATCTCTTCTTTAGATTCAGAACATCATTCGCAGTAATCATGTCGGCCAGCGGACAACCCGCTCTTTTATCTGGAAGAAGAACCGTCTTTTCGGGATTCATTATGTATGCCGTCTCAGCCATAAAATGAACGCCGCAAAAAAGAATTGTTTGCGATTTTGTCTCCTGTGCTTGCCGCGCCAGACCAAGAGAGTCACCAGTATAGTCAGCTAGGTCTTGGATTTCTGGTCTTTGATAATTGTGGGCCAGAATAAGAACGTTCCGCTCGAACCGTAGCTTAGCTATTTTTTCGATAAAGTCAGAGTGATCCATATTTATCGCGCACCGGATTCTTTCTCTTTAACCGCCACGACTTCATTCTTATCATTAAGAATAATTGTTTTTGGGACTAAAACCCTAGCCTCATCGTCACCTATTTGGACAAAGGACAACACAATAACTTTCTCGCCTTTTGCAATTACCTTTGCGGCCGCGCCGTTCATACATATCTGGCCTGAACCTGGCCGCCCGCAAATTGCATATGTTTCCAGGCGCTCGCCACTTGAAAGACTCAAAACATGAACATGTTCATATTCCAGAAGAGCAGCTGCTTCCATAATATCTTTATCTATGGTGATGCTTCCTTCGTAATCGACATTTGCTTCTGTCACAGTAGCTTTGTGTATTTTGCTCTTTAAAATCGTTCTTAACATCATATCTTTATCACCTTGTTGTCAATGAGTCTGGCTCCACCGGCGTGAACTGCCGCCGCTAATAGCACTTCGCCTTTGATTGCTTCAACCTCGATAAGATTCTCGGGACGACAGATAGAAAAGTATTCTAGCTCAAGACTTGGCTCGGCCGCAATAACTTCTTTAGCAGCTGAAATAATCTTATCTCTTCGCCGCTCACCGTTTTTTATCATATCATGCGCCAGTTCAAGCGCGGCCGGTAAAGCTTTAGCTGATCTTCTTTGTTTTTGAGTAAGATACCTGTTTCTGGAGCTTAGCGCCAGACCATCAGCGTCTCTAATTGTCGGCATTCCCACTACCTTCGTGTCTATATTTAGATCCTTAAATACCTTTTTTACTATTACAAACTGTTGCCAATCTTTTTCCCCAAAATAGATAATATCCGGCTTTATGATATTGACAAGTTTCACCACAACTGTGGCCACTCCGGAGAAATGTCCGGGTCGTTTTTTCCCACACAATAGCCCTTCGAGTTCGTGTATCTTAATCTCCGTCAAAACGGGCCCGGGGTATAGCTCGTCATCCGCCGGCGCAAAAATTACATCCGCGCCGGCACCCAAGGCCAGCTCTATATCTTTATCAAGCTGACGCGGGTAACCCTCAAGATCTTCAGTTGGTCCGAATTGGGTCGGATTGACATAGATGCTCACAACCACAGCGTCACAGTCCCGCGAGGCCCGCTGAATAAGAGACAGATGTCCCCGATGCAGTGCCCCCATGGTCGGCACGAGCCCGACCAAGCGGCCATCATTAAATTCCAGGGCTTTTTTGATCTCAGCGATGGTGTGAGCGACTTTCTTTTTGGAGTCATTCATGGAAATATTTTAAGGTCTTGGAGCTAATAAGGCAATTATTGAGCAAGCGGAGGTTCTTCTAGTTATCTATTTTAAGCCGGGCAATTTTAGGATTGTCCGTCCCGTCAAACTCAGCCACGGCCATCGATCCCATTGGAACCTGATCAACGCTGCTCAGGGCACCATCAATCAAAACTATGAGGTGATCGTAGAACTCATAGGTTGTTTTCGAGCCGTTGACAATGGTTATCTTTCCCTCTTGAGGGTCCAAATCAGTTATTCTGCCAGCGATTTTAGGGCTGTGAGCATGGATTGCCACGGCTTTCCTATTTTTTAGAGCATCACTGTAGTAGCTTACCTTAATTATGTCCCCGGCTAAGAGCGCGTCTTCACTAACTGGCTTGCCGTTCCTCAAGATCACCGCGTCATATTTGATCTTCGCCTCAAATATATTGCCGTTAATACTCTTCACAACCAAGTTTCCATTTGATTGATGTAGCATCAGATAACCAGTGTCAACGCTGACCCGCTGGTTGTCTAT
>JAUVQD010000209.1 GCA_030598355.1 Actinomycetes bacterium | reverse complement strand
TCTAGCCATTGGCGTCATGGTTGGAGAAGCCTTGAAAGCCGCGGAGATCCTATCCGCTGAACAAATCGATGCCGAAATTATTAACGTAATCACCGTTAAGCCTCTTGATGAGAGAGCAATACTCGCTTCTGCGGCTAAAACTGGCCTGGTAGTGACAGCAGAGGAACACAGTCGCGTTGGCGGTTTGGGCGGGGCGGTCTCAGAGCTTCTGAGTGAGAATATACCGACCCCCATGCGCCGCGTCGGCATAGATGATACTTTTGGAACATCAGGCTCGCCTGACGACCTTCTGCGCCACTTCAAATTAACCGCCAATGACATCGCCGCCGCAGCTAGAGAGCTTGTGCAACGCTAACTTTCTTAACACCCATCTTTTGATTTCTAAGCCCCTATGTGTTAACATCCCTTGGTTAGGAGTGATAGCTTGACTAATGATACGACTTAAAAATGTCTCCAAGAGCTATGATGGAGATAAACCAGCCCTCATCGATGTTAACGCTGCAGTAACCAAGGGCGAGTTCGTTTTTTTGGTCGGCCCCTCGGGTTCAGGCAAGTCTACTTTCATTCGCCTACTGCTAAGAGAGTTTTTACCAAGTCGCGGAGAAGTTGTCGTAGCTGGTCAATACATAGTACGCATGCGTAATTGGAAAGTGCCGTTCTTGCGCCGAAATATCGGCTGCGTTTTTCAAGACTTCAAACTTCTTCCCAATAAAACTGCCTTTGAGAATGTGGCTTTTGCGTTGGAAGTTATCGGGCGATCGCGAAATGTAATAAACACACAGGTACCGGAAGTTCTAAGGCTAGTCGGACTAGAAGAAAAGCTCGATAGGTATCCCGACGAACTATCCGGCGGCGAACAACAAAGAGTTTCGATCGCTCGAGCTTTCGCTAATCGCCCACCGCTTCTCTTGGCTGACGAGTTAACTGGAAATTTGGATCCCGCGACTTCCCTTGGGATTATGACGTTGTTGAACCGCATAAACAGGACAGGAACAACGGTCCTTGTGGCAACGCATGATCGCGAAATTGTTGATAGTATGCGCCGTCGTGTAATAGCCTTAGAAGGTGGCCGCATCATACGTGACCAGCTAAAAGGCGTCTACGGGTACGAGGACTAATATTTTGTATTATATCAAAGAAGCATTTTCTAGTTTTCGAAAGAATATTGTCCAGAGCATCGCGGCCGTGACCACAGTAGCTCTGTGCCTGGTTGTGATCGGCCTAATTCTTATGGTCATGTATGTCGGCGGCGAAGTCATTAAGGGGATTGAAAAGAAAGTAGAAATCGAGATTTTCTTTGACAACCCCGAAACCGTTCAATCCTCAGGGCGAGTAACGGCGAGAATGGATAAAATTCAAGAGATAGAAAATACCATTCGCGGCTGGTCTGAAGTGGCTAAAGTCAGATATATATCGAAAGAACAAGCGCTTGCAAAGTTTAAGGAAGACTTTCAATATAATCCGGAGGTAATCCAGAATATTGAAGGCAATCCACTCCCTGATTCACTGCGTGTAAGCCTTAAGAACCCGAGAAAAGTCGATACTGTGGCCAATCGTTTGAAAACGATCCAGTACGTTAAAGATCTAGCCGGCGACCTTGATAAAAACGTACAATACGGAAAAGATACCGTCAAAAGGCTGTTCGCGGTCACCAGGTGGGTATCGATTGCGGCTGGCGGGTTCGCGTCCCTCTTGATCTTTGTCTCTTTAGTGCTGATAACCAACACTATTCGCTTAGCCCTATTTGCCCGCCGCAAAGAGATTGGTATAATGCGCTTGGTGGGTGCTTCAAATTGGTTTATCAGATGGCCGTTTATATTAGAGGGAATGTTCGAAGGCGTTATCGGAGCCGGCATTGCCATTTTGGTCTTGACTGGCGTCTGGCGCACCCTATTTACTAATCTCGCTTCGGGCAAGGTTCTCGCCTTTCTCAGCTTTCCAATCGATCAGACAGCTTTTATTAAATTAATCCTCTCGTTGGCGTTATCGGGCGCCGTCATCGGTTCCGCGGGAAGCTTCATCGCTCTCCGCCGTTTCTTGAAGGTCTAATCTTTAAAAAGGAGTATTTTGTGCGAGGTAGCTTGAGTTTTGCCATAAAGCAAGTAATCGTTTTCACGGTGACCTTGTCTTTGTTATGGATAAATATTGCACACGCTGTCACCAATAACGATTTAGTCGAGACCGAAAAGAAGATGAATAACGCCCGCGCGAATATCAATAAGGGCGATAACGATAAGGCCCGGCTTAACAATGAAATCAAATCAGTTGATGGCCGCGTATTAGCCCTTGAAACAGCGCTCGATAAAATAGACGGACAACTAAGCAAAGCCGAAAAGACCAAGAACGCGATTACCGCTGAGCTAAACGTCTTAAAGCAAAAGATGGCCAAGAGCCAAGCTGAACTCAACAAAGCGACCGAAAAACTAGAAATATTGACAGAGACGCTAAACCAGCGTGCCGGAAGCTTCTACAAGAACGGGGATATTTCCTTCATCGAGGTCTTGTTGGCCGCCCAGGATTTTAACGATTTTCTGGTTCGAGCTAGGTTTCTTCAAACAATTGTCAGTTTGGATACGCAACTAGTCCTTGATATCAAATCAACGAGAACAAAGATACTAAAGGCGCGCGTTGCCATTGAGCGCGACAAAAAACAGACAGAAGCACGCGAAGCCGAGTTCAAAGCAGAAGTTAATCGACTGGCAAGTCTTTCTCAGCAACAAAGAATCAAGCGCGACCAGGAAAAGACGCAAAAACGAGCTAAAGAACAGTTGATCACAAAAATTGAGCAAGATAGAGAGTCCTGGTTGGCGGCTGAGGCTGAATTTAGCAGATCAGCAGCGTTAATTCGTCAGCAGCTAGCAAATAGCAGGCGGGCTTCGGGTAAGCCTTCAGTAAAAGGCTTTATTTGGCCGGCGACCGGGCCAATGTCATCTCATTTTGGGCCTCGCTGGGGGCGGATGCACGAGGGCATAGATATTAGTGTCAGTTACGGGGCACCTGTAGCCGCGTCTAAAGCGGGAAGAGTCGTCATCGCGAAGTATTACGGAGGCTACGGGAATCTTGTTGTTATTGATCACGGAGGCGGAGTTGAAACCTGGTATGGCCACAACTCATCCCTTGCTGTCAGTGCCGGACAAAATGTCAGCCAAGGCCAGATCATCGCCAACGCCGGTTCGACCGGGAATTCTACCGGCCCACATGTACATTTTGAAGTAAGGATCGGCGGAGCAGCCCAAAATCCCTTAAATTACTTGCCATAACCTCGTGAAGGTATTACTCTTTTGAATAATGTATAAAAGATTTATTGCTTTTGTCTCGATTGCC
>JAUVQD010000141.1 GCA_030598355.1 Actinomycetes bacterium | reverse complement strand
CAGCTCATATTCTTCCATCGCTGCCATACCTTATCAATTTATATTTTAACTGTCTACCATTTCTGCTGTTTGATTGAGACCGGAGGGGGAATGAATTAGCTGTTAGTAGGGGATTCTTTTTGAAAACATCAACAAAGTACGCGGGCGAAATTCCAATAATCTCTGTGGAAGGGCAGGTCGACATGGATAATTATGTCGAGATACATGATTTGATCCTGGCCGAGATAAGGAACGGACATCCAAATATGGTGTTGAATTTTAGAAAACTAAATTTCATGGACAGCGCTGCTCTTGGCATGCTTCTTCGCGGTCTAGATAAGGCAAAGCAGCAGGGTGGTCTTTTGGTCGTCGTGACTAATCCTTTTTTAGACAGGCTGCTTTCGGTAACAGGCTTAACATATTTGTTCGAGCTTTTTACAGCCGAGGACGAAGCGGTCTCGCGGCTTCATTCAAAAGCCAGCTAGCTATAGGCATTGTCTTATATCTGAAATTTCCAGTAATTCAAAATCTGCGTTATGAGCTCTAAGCTCTTCAGGGCTGAACGGACCCCATAAAGCGGCTCCCGATAAAACACCGGCGCTCTTTCCAGCATCTATGTCAAACGGGCTGTCTCCAACAAAAAGCGATTCGTTTGCGCCGCAATCCAAACGCTTAAGCGCTTCTTTAACTGGATCCGGACTCGGTTTGTGAACTTTTGTATCTTCCATTGCAACTACTGTGTCAATGAATTTAAGGAGCCCCGTTAATTTTAATCCACGTAAGCTAAGGTCCCGGACTTTCGATGTCACGACCCCTATCTTCAATTCTTTCTCGTATTTTAGCCAATTTAAGGTTGCCGCGGTCTGAGGGTATTCAAAAACGTGCTGGTCATGATGAGCTAAGTTGTGCTGATTGTAGGCATCCATCAGCTGCTCGGCCTTATCTTCAGAGAAGTTTCGCATCTGAACCATTAAGGGCCGGCCGATGTTCTTTAACAATTCCTGGCGTGACAACTTTTGACCCAGAACATTTTGAACCGCGTGATCAAAAGAACGACAGATTAAATCAATGGTGTTGATTAATGTGCCGTCAAGATCGAACAAAACGCATTTTATGTCTGAAAATCGCTGTCTGTCTGACTCATGCTCAAGATTGCTCACAATTGGTTATCTTACTTTTTATTCAAAGCCGGGGTCAAATCTTGGGACTATGTTATCTTGGGCGTATAGAACCGAAACTAAGGGAGTTGGTTGGATGGCAAAAGTCACTAAAGATGTTGTCGGCGCATTATTTCCGACGCCAGTGGTAATGGCAACAACCATTGATGGCCACGACGGATCAAACATAATCACTTTGGCGTGGGCGGGGGTTGTCTCTTCTAAGCCTTTTACGATCAGTGTCGCGCTTCGCCCAAGTCGTCATTCTCACGCTCTTTTGAGCAAATCTTCAGAGCTTGTAGTGAATGTCCCAACTCGTGATCTGGTTTCCAAGACCGATTACTGCGGGTGTGTTTCTGGACGAGATGTTGATAAATTTGAGACTGCAGGCTTTACGGCCACCGCTGGACAATTTGTAAAAGCGCCTATGATCGCCGAGTGCCCGATTAATCTTGAGTGTGCCGTGATTGAAACCTTGTCGCTCGGGGCCCACGATCTCTTCATTTCCAAAGTATTGCAAGTGCACGTCGATGAAGAACTTCTCGATGATTCCGGAAAGATAGACTTCGCGGGCCTTGCGCCTTTTGCTTTCATCGGGCTTGACTATTGGGCGCTCGGCGAAAAAATTGGCCACTACGGTTTTTCAAAAGGGCGACTGCCCTAGGAGTCGGAGCCTAGCGTTGCCACGGGTTTTTCTTCGCGAGACATCACCTTGGCCCTAGAAACCGTTACCACCACTGATGTTCCACTTTTTTGCGCGTCTATCTCGCAGGAGCCTCCAAGATCCTCGGCTCTGCTGGCCATGTTGTTCAAGCCTAGCCCTTTGTTCTTGGTCCCGGATTGAAAGCCGTTTCCATCATCAATAACTGATATTTCAATTATATCGCTCGTGAAGTCTGCTCTCACCGTAAGGGACTTCGCGTTCGCATGTTTAACTACGTTGCTCGTCGCCTCTTGCAGAATTAGACATAAACTTTTCTTGGCCGCAAGCTTCAAGACAGGTTCCTGGCCGTTTATCGAAAGACTTGTCTTCAAAGCGCTCATTGTTTCAACATTTTTCAGAGTCGCTTTTGCAATATCCTTGAAAGTTTGATCTGCGTAATTCTCTACAAACAAGTCGTCAATGACCGTCCGTATTTCTCCCAGGGCCCGGGACGAGGCCTCCTTTGCCAAGCTTAACCGTTTAGCAAGATCATCGTCTTGACAGTATTTTCGAGACTCGTCCAGCATAAGATTGATTCCATACAAGCTCTGCGCCACGCTGTCGTGGATGTCCTCAGCCAACCTACGGCGTTCTTTTGCCTTTGTAAGTTCGTTGATTTCGCTTTGCGCCTCCCTTAACTTCGCAGCCGTGTCGCGCAATTTCTGGGCCAAATATGCCGGGTAACTAAAGAAGATCGCGATTAAAAAATAGTCAAAATATAGAAATAGGTGTCCGTCGACGGCGTCCATTTTTACGATCTCCGCCCACGTGAAGCCATTTATCGCTACACTCAGACCATAGGCTGCGGCCGTTGCCCCAGCTATTAAGAATATCCCACCCATCCTAAAGATCACCCCGGCTACCATAACCGAGCTAAATGAGTAGACCGTAAAAGGGGAGCGCCAACCATAGGCAACCAAAAGCCAAAAACTAAAAGCGACATCAAGCAAGATTAAGTATCGATGTTTTCTTAGCAAAAGAGCGATTTGGTTAGACCAGAGAGTCATTGCGCTGTTATAGAAAAAGACGCTGGAAAAAACCGCAACCGTGATGGCTGTGGGCATTTTCGGGGTAGCCTGAAAGTAAAGAAGCACGAAAGCCAGGGCTAAATTGAGCCATCGGAAGAGATTTGAAAAAGCAAAGAAATACCCGATATCCGCAACCATGAGCTCACTTTGGCCTATAACTCGTTCAATTGTTTTCACAGAAACCCCCAATAATCGCTAGTTGGTTTACGGCTAACCTTTCACAACCCCGAGAGGTCTTAGTTTTGCGACTTTTTTCGATAATCCGACTGCCTCGCAAATATCAACGACTCGACTAACATCCTTATAAGCATAGGGGCCTTCCTCAGATAATGCGCGTCTATTTCCGGCTTCAACAATAACACCTTGTTCGGCCAATTCGTGTATGAGCGAGGCCCCAGTCATTCTTTTGGCAGCGGCTTTTCTGCTCATAACCCGGCCGGCCCCATGACAAGTCGAACCGAAAGCTCTCTTCATCGACCTTTCTGTGCCAACCAATAAATACGAAGCCGTGCCCATGTCTCCTGGAGTAATGACAGGCTGGCCAATATGCCTATATGCCTCGGGTATTTCCTGATGCCCGGGCCCGAAGGCTCTCGTGGCTCCTTTTCTGTGGACACAAAGTTCCGTGAGAACTCCTTCAACCTTATGTTTCTCAAATTGAGCAACGTTATGTGAAACATCATACACCAAGTTCAGCCCCACCTCTTTCCGGCTTGCCCCAAGAACTGTGATAAATGCTTGCTGAGCTCCATAGGCGATGGCTTGACGATTCGCTAAGCCAAAGTTAGCTGCGGCTGCCATCGCCGCCAAATAGTCGCGGCCCAACTGGGAGTCAATCAAAGCAAAGGCAAGCTGTCGATCATGGGACGTAAGACCCGACCCCGCGTTCCCCTGGCTTATCAACTTAAGATAATCTTTGCAAACTTGATGCCCAAGGCCGCGAGAGCCTGAGTGCAACATGATTGTCAGCCGGCCGACCTCGATCCCGAATACGTCAGCCGCGCTTTGGTCATATATTTTGACCACTTCCTGGATTTCCACAAAATGGTTTCCGGACCCAAGCGTACCGAGCTGCTTTTGACCCCTTTTTTTTGCATGATCGCTAACCCGATCTGGATCAGCTGTTTCATATGTTCCGTTATGCTCAATTAGCTTAAGATCTTCGAGCTGACCATATCCCTGCTTGATGCACCACGCAGCCCCGTGTTTCAAGACCTCATCAATTTGCTTGTCGTCGAGCGTGATCCTGCCCCTTGCGCCAAGCCCGCTTGGTATATTCCTGGCCAGCTCGTTAACTAAGGACCCCATTTGCTCCTTAGCGTCAGCCGAGGGGATGTTTGTTCGCATAAGCCGAACGCCGCAAGAGATATCAAAACCCACGCCCCCGGGCGACACAACGCCGCCTTCTACTCGTGTGGCCGCAACCCCGCCGATCGGAAATCCGTATCCCAAGTGTATGTCCGGCATAGCAAAAGACGCCTCGACGATACCGGGCAAGCAAGCCACATTGACAACTTGTTCGATGGCTTTATCGTTAAAAGCTGCTGTGATTAAGTCTTCGTCCGCGAAGATTCTTCCTGGTACGTTCATTCCTGGTCGGTAGTTCTGGGGAATTTCATAGACAAATGGCTCAACT
>JAUVQD010000241.1 GCA_030598355.1 Actinomycetes bacterium | reverse complement strand
AGAGAAAGCAAGGGCCCCGATTGCCTCATTGCCAACTACTATAGGAATCAACATTAACGATTTTGCCTCGCGGAACATGGCGACTTCATAACCGGTCAAATTCGACTCCGAAGTATCGTTGACAACAAGCGAAGCCTTCTTCTGAAAGACGTGATTTACATCAGGTGTCTTTTCTGCATCAATTAATGTACCCTGGGCTTCTTTTAGCCGACCCTGCGCAAAAACAATTTCATAATTATCACGTGCACGCATGATTATTAGTGAATCTTCACAACCCATTGCGGCCGCTGCACTGGCTTGCCCTAGCTCCAATGTTTCATCAAATCTAAGAGTTGAGACAATCGCCGCATTTATCTCGCTTAAGACATCATGGAGCTCAGCCGACTCTTTCGTTGAAGTAATATTGACCATTGAAATTACGGCTCTTAATTGGCCTGATATGTCTTGTGAAGAAACTGACATTCTTACGAGAACATTAAGCGTTTCTCCAGCAGTAGTGAGAGCCCTGCCCTCGCTTTCGTTGAAGTTCTTCCCCTCTGCAAGCGCGATAAACGCATTTCTGAGAAACCCAAGCCCCTCTTGTGAGCAAACACGATCTTGAAACTCTTCTGTTCTTGCTGCCCCAAACATTTCAAGCGCAACGTCATTGGCATCAATAACCCGAAGCAGCTCACCACATTTGCCGAAAGTCTCTGGATGATCGGTGAAATACGCTTGAAAATCGGTGACACCGCTGCCTTTAATGTCACGCACATATTTGTCGATCTCGGAAAAATCAGCTTCCCAGAGAGCTACCGGTGATCTATCAAAAAGCTCTTGATACCGTTTTGTGCTATCGCGCAGCGCAGCTTCTGTTTTCATTCGCTTATCAACATCTCTAATAGTGCCGGTGACGAAGTTCTGACCTTCTTGGGCCCAGACCGACAAAGTTAGTTCTATCGCAAACTCTGTCCCGTCTTTCCTTTTTGCCTCAAGGTTTGCAGTGTGGCCAATATACCGGCCTTTACCAGTTTCAAAGAACTTTTTCATCGCTGACTTGTGGGGAAATTTATATCTTTCAGGCATTAAACGCACGACGTTTTTGCCGATCATCTCCGCTTCTGAGTAACCAAACATCTCCTTGGCGGACGGGTTCCAAAAAAGAATATTGCCGCTCTTATCAATGTTGATAATCGCGTCAGGCGAGGCATCAGCCATCGCTCGAAAGCGCGGCTCCTTGAGCTGCGGTTCGGTCTCAATAGATTTAGCTGGTCTAGTTTTCTTTGCGTTTTCTTTCATATTTTACCTTTAGGACTATTCTTTTCCCTAAAGGCTTGAAGACTATTAGGCGCGGTTAAGAAATGGCTATAAAGGAGTCGAGATTACGTTAGATCGCGCTGATTTACTAAGGCGCGACTTCCCGCCAGTCGGTAACGACCGTTGAGGCCTCGATCTTGGGCATACCGGGAGGCAGATCCCATGCCGACAAATCCGTAGTAATATGAAGAGTCGGATTCTGTTGAACATCCAAAATATCGGTCATAACGCACCCATAAAAATCAAAATACCTGAGAAAATTTACTCGATCACGCGCATATATCAGTGCGTATATAGTATCCATTGATTTATTAGGATCCAGATCGACTTCACTTCCCGTCACAAGCCCTATCACGGTTGTGTCAGGAAATTCGCTGATAACTTCCGGTTCCAGTTCGCTGCTGACGGCAATTGGACCGTTGGCAATGATAGTGCCCTTTCCCGAATATTTAATTTGATTTATCTTGTTCTCCCCCATCTCCACAGAGCCATCGACAAATATTATCCCTTTTGTCCGCAAAACCCTTGTCAACTGCCCAGTAATCTCCCATTTCAAGTAGGGACCGGCTGGATAAGAACCATATGTAACCGCCGGCGTGTTCTTTGTAAGAGACAGAGGGTTGCTGCCGTTGGTGACGCCATCGTCATCGATAACAAGGTCGGCAAAGCCTCGTTGCTCATTCATGTCTTCAATAGAGTCAGAAATAATCGGCATTTCTAGCTCGGGGACGTCGCTATAGACCGCGATTGTATTAAAGTTCGGGTTGGGCGGGGGATATGTTCCATCAATAAACGCGTAAATTGGGTCAGCTGGTGAACCAACGAAGGCACTACCCTGCATTTCAAGATCACCCGTATGATCAGATGTGACCGGATTATCTTTAATAAATAACGGTCCACCGTTGATTTGGCCAAAACCGTTCATGCTGAGAAAATCCCGCACATAGAGCGGTCCGATTATTTCTGCAGACCCTAGAATAGTCCCTGCCGCCCCATCAGCAAACATGACATTGTAGGAGCCGATTGCTGTGATTTTGCCTTCGACGGCTCGGCGAGCTTTCGGGTCGCTGAAACTTGGGTGGGCTCCGACTGATTTAACATAATAGATAAATTCAGCTAGTTTCGTCACGGTAACAGAAGCTTCACCGTTCTCTAACGTCGTTGTGAAATCACCGTCTAAGGTATCGTTACGAGCACGGGCGAGCGCTTGATCAAACCCGGCCTCGGCTACATTAAAAGCTTGGTGCGTTGACTTGTCCCATGCCGTCAAATTTAAGCTGCCACCAGCAACAGTAATAGCCGCAGCACCTAAGATTGATACAATCGCTAAGGCCCCTAATGTTATAAGTAGCGCCGCACCAGATTCTGTTTTAAGAATTCTTGACATCATAATTATTCACCTGAAATATTTCGCATGTGGACATTTGAATGGATACCAAATGGAGACGGTATTTGCGTCGGTTCAATATCTGTCCAAAGGAATATTTTGACTCCGCGAACATAATT
>JAUVQD010000032.1 GCA_030598355.1 Actinomycetes bacterium | reverse complement strand
CAGTTTTACTTTAGAACAACTGATGTAACTGGAGTCGCGACTCTTCCAGAAGGTACGGAAATGGTTATGCCTGGTGATAACACCGAGCTAACAGTTGAGTTGATAACACCAATAGCGATGGAAGACGGTCTGAAGTTTGCTATTAGAGAAGGCGGCCGTACTGTTGGCGCCGGTACAATCACAAAGATAATTAAGTAATAACAGAGTAGGGATAGATAATTGTTATGGATTACATGAATCCCGTTATGGAGGAAAAGTGGCTGGTCAAAAGATACGTATAAGGTTAAAGGCGTATGATCATGAAATAGTTGATCAGTCAGCGAAGAAAATCGTTGAGACGGCGCACAGGACCGGGGCTACAATTGCCGGACCAATACCGTTACCAACGGCGCGAAGTTTATATTGCGTAATTCGATCACCGCATGTAAACAAAGATTCTCGAGAGCATTTTGAAATGTGCACTCACAAGCGAATGATCGATATCCTTGATCCTTCGCCCAAGACGGTAGATTCATTAATGCGACTTGATCTACCAGCGGGCGTAGATATCGAGATCAAGCTTTAGTTGTAAACACGCGGACACACTTAACAAGCATCGACGAGGGGAATAATGCAAGGTCTTATTGGCAGAAAACTTGGAATGACACAAACCTTTACTGAAGGGGACCTTTTGGTACCCGTAACAGTTGTGCAAGCCGGGCCATGCGTGGTTTCTCAAATAAAGACAGAGGAAAGCGATGGCTACGACGCGATCCAAATAGGGTTTGAGGCACGAAAAGATAAGCATTCAAATAAAGCCGCGCAAGGTCATTTCGCAAAGGCCGGAGTCGATGTGGCCAAAACGCTAAAAGAAATTCGCGTCGATGATCCCGCCAAATACAAACTAGGGCAGACATTGAATGTAGAGGGCTTTGCGGTTGGCGAAAAAGCAGATGTGACCGCATGGTCTAAAGGAAAAGGTTTTGCGGGAGTAATTAAACGTTGGAATTTTGGCGGTGGCCCGAAAGGTCACGGATCTCATCTTCATAGAGGACCGGGTTCAATAGGGATGGCGGCTTCGCCTTCCAGGGTTATTAAGGGCAAGAAAATGCCCGGGCAGTACGGGAATGTGAAAAAAACAGTAACAAACCTTGAGATTATTAAGGTTGACGCAGATCAAAACATTCTGCTAATAAAAGGGTCTGTTCCAGGTGCGAACGGGTCAATCGTCTTTATCAGAAAATCTGAAAGGACGGCGGGCTAGCGATGAAAACAGGTCTTTTTAATAATAAAGGTAAGAAAGTAAAAGAGATTGAGCTAGAGTCTTCGGTTTTCGATATAAAAGCGAATGTTGGCGTTGTTCATCAAGTAGTGACGGCGCAGAGGGGCGCTGCCAGATCAGGGAACGCAAGCACAAAAACGCGCTCCGAAGTTAGAGGCGGCGGAACTAAACCTTGGCGACAAAAAGGAACCGGGCGCGCGCGTGCCGGAAGTATTCGCTCACCTTTATGGAAGGGCGGCGGAACTACATTTGGACCTACGCCGAGAGATTTTAGTAAAAAAGTGCCGAAAAAGATGGGCAAACTGGCGCTGCGATCGGTGCTTAGTTCGAAAGCGAAAAACGATAATCTGGTAGTCATTGATGAATTTGGTCTAAAGAAACCAGCGACTAAAGAGGCCGCTAAAATATTATCGGGATTAAAAATACAAGGCAGAGCTACAATTGTGATCTCAAACGATGACGTAGCCGCGCAGAAATCAATTAGAAATCTACCTGACGCCAGGGCGATATCCGTCTCTGAGCTTAACTTATACGATCTGGTAGATTGCGCCAAACTAGTGATAACCAAGGACGCGTTGGAAAAGGTCACGGAGGTGCTTAAAGATGTCAAAAGCTAGAGACATTATTCGCAAGCCGATCATTTCCGAAAAAAGTTACGATCTGACCGAACAGCGTAAATATACGTTTGAAGTAGATAAAAGGGCAACTAAGCCACAGATTAGACAGGCGATAGAAGAGATATTTAATGTAGATGTAACAAGTGTTAATACTATGAACAGGCTAGGTAAGATGAAGAGGCAAGGCTGGACAAGCGGAAGAAGGCCGAGCTGGAAGAAGGCTATCGTTACCTTGCGCGAAGGAGATAAAATCGAGATTTTTGAGGGAGGCGCGAACTAAAGTCCCATGGGTGTAAAAAAGTTTAGACCAACAACGCCAGGCAGAAGATTTGCCACTATATCCGATTTTTCTCAGATCACGAAGACAAAGCCGGAGAAGAAGCTGACGAAGCCTTTGGCAAAAACCGGCGGCCGAAATAACAACGGCCGGATAACGACGAGACACATTGGCGGTGGCCACAAGCGCAGGTATAGAATTATCGATTTCAAGCGCGACAAGGATGCTATTCCCGCGCGTGTGGCAGCCATTGAGTATGATCCTAACCGCTCAGCCCGGATAGCGCTTCTGCACTATGCAGATGGTGAAAAACGGTATATCTTGGCTCCGCTTAAGTTAAGTGTCGATGATGTGATTTTCTCAGGTGAAGAAGCTGACATAAAGCCTGGTAATGCTATGAAGTTAGGAAAAGTGCCGTTGGGTACGATCGTTCATGCCATTGAGCTGCAGCCGGGCAAAGGGGCGCAGATGGCCAGATCAGCTGGAACATCCGCTCAACTGGTGGCCAAAGAAGGCGATTATGCTCAATTAAAATTGCCATCTAGTGAAGTGCGCATGGTGCACCTGAATTGCCGGGCAACAATTGGCTATGTCGGTAATTCCGAACACGAGATTTTATCGGTCGGCAAAGCTGGTAAGAGTAGGTGGCTTGGCAAAAGACCTACGGTTCGAGGTACGGTTATGAATCCGGTAGATCATCCGCATGGCGGTGGCGAAGGAAAGTCATCTACTGGACGTCATCCGGTAACGCCGTGGGGAAAACCGACACTTGGTTATCGCACACGGAAGAGAAAACATTCGGATCGCCAGATAGTTAGAAGAAGAAAAGGTAGATAGCAGGAGGTTTTAAGTGAGTCGGTCACTAAAAAAGGGCCCGTTTGTAGAAGAACGGCTTTTGAAAAAAATAGAAGCAATGAATTCGATCGGCGATAAAACGATCATAAAAACATGGTCGCGGTCTTCGACGATATTTCCAGAGATGGTTGGTCACACGATTGCGGTTCACGATGGCCGCAAGCACGTACCTGTTTTTATTAGTGAAAGCATGGTTGGCCACAAGTTGGGTGAGTTTGCGCCCACGCGAACGTTTCGAGGACATGCTAAGTCTGAAAGGCATACAAAGGTTACTTAAAAATGGATGATACAGGAGTTAGAGCTGTTGCCAGGTTTGTACGGGTATCTCCGTCAAAAGTGCAACAAGTTGTAAATTTAATAAGAGGGAAAGAAGCCGAAGAGGCTGAGCATATTTTGGATTTTAGCGTTAAAGGCGCAGCTAGAAAAGTTAGTAAAGTCTTAAAATCAGCGATAGCAAACGCTGAGCGCAATCATAATATGTCGCGTGATAACCTGATAGTTTCAGAGGCTTTCGCGGATCAGGGACCAACATTGAAAAGAATTCGCCCGCGAGCAATGGGCAGGGCGTCAAAAATAAAGAAAAGAACGAGTCATATCACGATAGTTTTACGTGAGAATATCTAAAAGGGAGTAGGGTTTGGGTCAAAAAGTACATCCGTTGGGGCTAAGGCTCGGAATTATTGAAGATTGGCGTTCACGCTGGTTTGCCACTAAGGATTTTCCGAAGTTCCTTGAGGAAGATTTAAAGATCAGACGCTGGATTGATAACAAGCTTGCCAAGGGCGCTATCTCGAAGGTTGAGATCGAGCGCGCGGGAGATCGGGTCAAACTTGATCTTCACACAGCCAGACCAGGCGTTGTTATTGGAAAAAGAGGAGCCGAGGTTGACTTGCTCCGGGCTGAACTTGAAAAACTAACTGGAAAACATATTCAGGTGAACATTTTAGAAGTTGCGAGACCCGAATTGGATGCGACCCTGGTGGCGCAAAATGTTGCCGAACAATTGAGCGCGCGCGTGGCTTTTCGAAGAGCGATGAAGAAAGCCGTAAACACAAGTATGAAGAGTGGGGCGCAAGGAATAAAGATTAATTGCGCGGGTCGGCTTGGTGGCTCTGAGATGGCAAGAAGAGAATGGTATAGAGAAGGTCGAGTACCTCTTCATACACTTCGCGCAAAGGTTGACTATGGTTTCGTTGAAGCAAAGACAACCTTTGGCCGCATTGGGGTCAAAGTTTGGATTTACCAAGGTGAAGTATTTGGTTCTCGATTTGAGCGCGAGGAAGAAGCCAGAAACAAACTTGGGTTGGCGGATAGAAAAAGGCCGGCTCGTGGCATGGTGAAACCAGGACAAGGACCGGGAAAAACAGAAAAAGCCGGAGCGAAAACTGAAAAAACTGAGGCTAAGATAATCACTAAAGCCGGTGAGACGATAGAGGTTAAAAAGAAAGAGACAGAAAAGAAAGCAACGGGCAAGGCCGCAACGAAAAAGAAAACTGTCAAAAAGAGCGAAACCAAGGCAGCCAAGGGCGCGCCGGCAAAGGCTAAAGACGAAAAGCCTGCAAAAGTAAAGGCTAAGGCCACGGCAGCTAAGGCGAAACCTAAGCCTAAGCCAAAGCCAAAGCCAAAAAAGACCGAAGCTTCAGTCAAACCGAAGGCGAAACCAAAGCCCAAACCTAAGCCTAAGGCGAAGAAGGAGAAAGAGTAAAAAATGTTACTCCCCAAAAGGGTCAAATATAGAAAAGTTCACCGGGGCCGTCGCCGAGGAAAGGCAATTCGCGGAAGCAGCGTGAACTTTGGAGACTATGGTTTGCAAGCCTTGGAATGCGCTTGGATAACCAACAGGCAGATAGAAGCGGCTCGTATCGCGATCACTCGTTATATTAAACGGGGTGGAAAAACATGGATTACGGTTTTTCCGCATAAGTCAGTTACCGAGAAACCCGCTGAAACGCGTATGGGTAGCGGTAAGGGAAATCCAGAGTATTGGGTCGCTGTTGTGAAGCCGGGTAGGGTAATGTTTGAGATAGCGGGTGTGGACGAGGCTACAGCTAAAGAAGCAGTTCGTTTGGCTTCTCATAAGCTACCGATAAAGACTCGTTTTGTACATCGTCACGAATAGGTGTTGATATTGAAAACAGCAGATATTAGAGATCTGAGCGATGAAGAATTAGATAAGAAGATGGATGAGGCTAAAGAGGAGCTGTTTAACTTGCGTTTTCAGCTTGCTACGGGTCAGTTAGACAATTTCATGAGCATTAAAGAGTCTCGAAGATTAATAGCCCGGCTCCAGACGATTCGTCGAGAGCGGGAAATTGAGGGCACAAAGGCGGAAAAGAACAGTGACTGAACGCAGACAGAGAAAAGTAAGAGTAGGCAGAGTAACAAGTGACAAAGCCGATAAGACCATTGTCGTGGCAGTGGAAACATTGGCTAGGCACAATTTTTACAAAAAGACGATTAAACAGACCAAGAAATTCATGGCTGATGATCCAAAGAACGAAGCGAAAATAGGGGATCTTGTCCAAATAATGGAGACCCGGCCTTTGAGCAAGCTGAAACGGTGGAGATTCGAGAGCGTGCTTGAGAAAGCGGAAAAGATATGATTCAGCAGGAATCAGTCCTAAAAGTTGCCGACAACACCGGTGCTCGTGTTCTTTTGTGTATTCGTGTTTTAGGTGGATCGCGCCGTCGGTATGCTCATGTGGGTGATATTATCGTTGGAACTATCAAGGCGGCTATCCCCGGTGGCAGCGTAAAGAAGGGCGAGATTGTGCAGGCCGTAGTCGTTAGAACTAAGAAGGAAAGACGTCGGGGCGACGGCACATATATCAGGTTTGATGAAAACGCCGCCGTAATTTTAAATGAAGATAAAAGTCCTAAGGGAACGCGTATTTTTGGACCGGTAGCGCGGGAACTGAGAGATAAAAATTATATGAAAATCGTATCGCTGGCACCGGAGGTGCTTTAGATGGCTGTCGGGAATATCAGATCCGGCGATCGGGTAGTTGTACTTGCCGGTAAAGAAAAGGGGAAACGCGGAAAGATTTTGCGGGTTATTCCCAAGAAAGACAAAGTTATTGTGGAAGGGTTGAACTTGATCAAAAGAGCGGTTAAGCCGACTCAAAAGAATCCACAGGGAGGCATTATTGACAGAGAAGGCGCTGTCCATGCTTCCAATGTTATGTTGATTTGTCAAAACTGCGATGAACCATTCAGGGTAAAGCATCAACTTTCGGCTGACGGCAAGAGTCAAAGGGTCTGTCGAAATTGTGATGCCGAAGTGATCAAGGGATAAACATTGAAACCAAGATTAAAAGAAAAATACGACAAAGAAATAATCAAGGGACTTATGGATAGCTTGGGAAAGACGAATCCCCTTGATGTTCCCCGATTAGAAAAAATATGTGTAAACATGGGGGTCGGCGAAGCAGCTTCAAATCCTAAAGTGTTGGACTCGTGTGTGGAACACATGGCTATTATAACCGGCCAGAAACCAAAAATCACACGAGCTAAGCAGTCCGTGGCCGGGTTCAAATTGCGTGCCGGCGTAGCGATCGGATGCACAGTAACTATGCGCGGACGTCGTATGTATGAGTTTCTAGATAGGTTGCTGGCAGTAGCGATTCCAAGGATCAGGGATTTTCGTGGCCTTAAGACCAGTTCTTTTGACGGTCAGGGAAATTTCTCAATGGGCGTATCAGAGCAGCTCATTTTTCCTGAAATAAATTACGACATGGTAGAGACCGTACGTGGGATGGACATAACGGTAACAACAACAGCTAAAGACGATCAGTCTGGACGAGCGCTTTTGGATGCCTTGGGCTTTCCTTTTAGAGCCGCAAGTAAGGCTGTTGTTTAGAGTGCGTTGTTGGAAACAGGAGGTATAAATTGGCAAAGAAATCACTAATTGCCAAGCAGAAAAGAAGACCCAAATATAAGACCAGAGGATATAACCGCTGCGTACGTTGCGGCCGGCCAAGAGGATACTACCGTCAGTTTGGCATTTGTCGTATCTGTCTTCGGGAAATGGCTCACCAGGGTCAGATACCTGGCATGGTCAAGGCTAGCTGGTAGGAGGAGGTCAATATGGCGGTTACTGATCCAATAGCGGATATGCTGACCAGGGTAAGAAATGCTTATCAGGCTAAACATGAAAATGTGCAGATGCCTTCCTCTAGAACAAAAGTAGAGATAGGCAAGATCCTGCAGCAGGAAGGCTACATCAAGGCGCACAAGGTGACCCAGGAGGGCCCGCGTCGCGTACTTGAATTAGAGTTGAATTATGGACCCAATAACGAGCAGGCCATTAGTGGTATTAAGCGTATCAGCAAACCGGGATTACGGGTGTACGCGAAGAAAGATCAAATACCGCGTGTACTTGGAGGCCTAGGCATAGCGATTCTTTCAACATCGCGAGGGCTGATGACGAATCAGAAAGCTTTAAAGGAACGGATTGGCGGAGAGGTGTTGGCGTTTGTCTGGTAGATTTACGGCAATAGAGCAAAGAGGTTTAAATGTCTAGAGTTGGCAAGAAACCTATCGATATACCCGATGGGGTTGAGGTTGAAATTAACGGGCCAAAAGTCCGGGTAAAGGGGCCAAAGGGTGAGCTTTCGGGAGATTTTTCGCCTGACATGGGCATCCAAAAAGTTGGTACTCAAATTTTGGTAGAGCGTCCGAGTGATCAGCCAAATCACCGATCTTTGCATGGGCTAACACGATCACTTATAGACAATATGACAATTGGTGTCAGCAAGGGTTATTCAAAGACCCTGGAGATAGTCGGAGTTGGATATCGCTCAACCAAAAAAGGCGAGGGAATGGAGATCGCGGTTGGATATTCAAACCCGGTGGCTTTCGAGGCTGTGCCCGGCATTAGCTTTGATGTGCCGATACCGACACGGATAATTGTAAGCGGAGTGGACAAGCAACTAGTTGGCCAGGTCGCGGCACAAATAAGGGCTATTAGACCGCCTGAGCCATATAAAGGTAAAGGCATAAGATACGCCGACGAGCACGTAAGACGAAAAGTCGGCAAAACAGCTAAGTAGCGAGTCGAGCAAGACTAGATCAGAAGATTCGGGAAGGATAGAGTTGGATAAGGCAAAAGCCAAGAGAAGAGCGCGAAATAAACGGCACAAAAGGGTGCGGGGCAAGATATTTGGCACTAGTGAGAGGCCAAGGTTATGTGTATACCGCAGCAACGCCGGCATTTACGCTCAGATCATCGATGATACGATCGGAAAAACATTAGTAAGCGCTTCAACGATAGACAAAGAAGTGCGGACCGAAATAAAGGGATCGAAAAATATGAAAACTTCAGCTCGCGTGGGTGAGCTGGTGGCAAAAAGAGCAATTAAGGCGAATATTAATACAGTTGTGTTTGATCGCGGAGGTCGCTTGTTTCATGGTCGCATAAAGGCCCTGGCAGACGCAGTAAGATCTGGCGGTTTGAAATTTTGAAGGAGGAAGTTTTTGGAAACGATTGACCCAAAGCAACTAGAGCTGGAAGAAAAAGTTGTTTACATCAATCGCGTCGCTAAAGTGGTCAAGGGTGGTCGTCGATTTCAATTGAGCGCTTTGGTGGTCGTAGGTGATCGAGATGGACACGTCGGTTTTGGTTTCGGGAAAGGCAAAGAAGTGCCGGTGGCAATTCAAAAAGGCATTCAAGAGGCCAAGAAAAACCTCTTTAAGGTAGTGCGCGCTGGTACAACCATCCCCCATCAGACAATAGGCCATTATGGCGCCGGGCAGGTTTTACTTAAACCGGCATCGACGGGAACCGGTTTGATAGCGGGTGGCCCTGTCAGAGCCGTTCTTGAGTTGGCCGGAGTGCGCGATATTTTAACAAAATCAATTGGTAGCGCTAACGCTATCAATGTTGTTCAAGCAACGGTAGCGGGCTTACAGAGCTTGAAAGATCCGGAGAAAGTAGCTGCGTTGCGCGGTAAGACAGTTGCGGAAATAACTGGGCAGGAGAGCTAAGAAAAGTGGCAACAATCAAGGTAACGCAAGTTAAAAGTTTAATCGGCTGTCCAAAAGACCAAAGAGCGACGGTTAAGGCCCTGGGGTTAAAGAGAATCAGGCATTCTGTTGAAAAAACTGATTCCCCTGTAATTAGAGGCATGATCCATAAGGTCAGTCATCTTGTTCTAGTAGAAGCAGTAAACAAACAGAAAAAACAGGAGGCGCCCGGTAGCGACGCAAAATCCGCTGGGTGAATTTTAAATGCAAATTCATGATTTAAAACCAGTCGCCGGTTCATCAAAAAAAAGAAAGCGTGTTGGCCGAGGTCGAAGATCGGGACATGGAAAGACTTGCGGACGGGGACATAATGGTCAGCTATCTCGTTCAGGTGGTGGAAAGGGAGCCGGCTTTGAGGGTGGTCAAAACCCGTTGCAAAGACGTTTGCCCAAGCTGCCGGGTTTCACAAATCACTT